>JBPCQO010000233.1:0-23238 GCA_050998035.1 Gemmatimonadaceae bacterium
AGCGTGGAGCAGTACAGGGCACGCAGGCGCCTGATCGCATCGGCCGCCGTCGCATCAGGTAGCCCGAGTGCGAAGCCGGGGAGCGAGGCGAGTTCTGCCTCGCTCACATGATGGAACTCTGGGCTCAGCTCAGCAGCGCCGGGTGGCGGACTACCCAACGGATCAATTGCGACGGCCATGTGGCCGTACGCCCGGATAGCGTCTGCCAAAGATGCGGCACCCGCCGCCGCGCGGAGCGACTCAGAATTAAGTGCTCCCTGGCCCGCGTTTTGGCCTGCTGCCTGTCCGCCGAGCTCGGCGGCGATTCTGAAGAACTGGCGCCACGACTCATCGACTGACGCCGGATCGCGCTTGTACGCGTCGAACATTTCGGCGATGTAGCCGTCGTTGAACACGCTAGTGATGGCTTCGCTGCTCATACAACGGAATTTAACCGTTCGAACCCATCTCTTCGACTCACTTGCTACACTGCTGTCCGCGAACTCGGCGGCGCATCAGGCGTAGATCAATCGCGGATCAGCGCGATTCGTTGATGCTCGTTGAGGCAGAGCGCGGCAGTGTGCCGGGCGTGTACGTCGGGCGCGTCGCAGCCGCGTACAGCAGCTTGCGGGCATCATCTTCGCTCAGGGTCGGGAGATACAGGAAGCCAGCGATGCCATTTGAATCGAGCGGATTCACCTCGTCCGAGCGGCGGGTGAGGCTCACGCCGACCACCGGAGTGCAACGGAGCACCTCGTCGCACTCCCAAGCGTCCAGCGGGAGAGAGGTGAGTAGCTCGTACTCGCACACGACCACATCAGGGCGCTGCCGACGTGCCGACCCGACGGCACCCTGCAGCCCCACAGCCGCCACAGTATCCACTCCGACCTCGGAGAAGAAACGCGCAAAGTGCTCCGCTATGAACGGATGCCTTGCAACACAAATGGCGTGGAGATGGGTCAATTTTGATCGGGTGGAGGATTCAATAATGATGCTGCACGGAGCGCCCTCTGGAAAGGGCACGGATCGTCACGATAGTGTCACCGCGCGTGGTCGGCGGGTGAATACCCGCAAAAGAAACAGGCGGTCCACGTTGAGTGGACCGCCTGTTTGCCGTCGCCGACCGTCGACGGCCAGGACTACGAGGCCATGACTGCGTAAGACTACGGGTTTGGGACCTTTTTCTTGTCGACGTTATTGCCCACAACGCCGCCCAGGATTCCACCCACCACGCCTCCGATGAGGCCGCCCTTCACCTTGTTCTTGCTCGTCACCGCGCCGATGACCGCGCCAGCGCCAGCGCCGATAGCGGCATCGCGCTTGGTGTTCTTCTCCACATGATCGATCGGGCCAACCGGGGCCGGCGGGGAGTAGCTGCCGCCGCTGTTGCCTGAAGACGCCCTGCTGCTGCTCGACGGGTGGGTCCGATAGACGTCGTGCACGACGGTACGCTCCCGCACGGGGGCGGGTGCTGCCGCCACCGCCGCAGGCGCGGAGGTATAGGAATTGACCTTTGCCCGCTCCGCCACGGACACGCTGTCCGCTGGCGTGTACGGACGAGCTTGAGCCGCCGTGGTCAGATCGCTGTTCAGGGCGGCGTCGACGTTCTTGGAGTCACTCCCCTTGCAGCCAAAAGCCAGCAGAGCAGCTGGAATTACTAGTAAACGCTGTAGCGACTTCATTTGGATCTCCTCACTAACGATGCGGGTGGCGTGAATGCCTGACCCTGCCAGGACGGACAGGGAGCGTGCCAGCGCTAAGTGTCGGCCACTGCGACGGAATCGCCCACAGACACCTCTCCCGGGACCAACACCCGTGCATACACTCTGCTCCAGCCAGGGTTCGTCTTCTGGGAAATTCTCTCGAATTTTCCGTCTACAAAGGACTCTCGGATGAACTTACACGGTACCGTATAGGACGTCACTTCCAGTGTGGTGCTGCCCAGACGGAGCTGGGCGCCGGGTACGATCCTGTCCCACGGAAGTCCCGATACTGTCAGGTTCTCACCTGCCGAGCCGGGGGTGATTGGATGACCTTCGCGCCTCAGGGCCTCGATCACCTCAAGTGAATACAGGCAAACGGCCCGATCGGGGCCGCCGTGGTGCTTTCGATCGCGCTGCCGGTCTCCGGCGACGCCGGCAGCGCTGATTGCTGCATGTCCCACACCGAGCTTGGGTACTCCTCCGCCCGAGACGTTCACAGCCGTGACTATTCCCTTGTTCATCTTCCTCCCGTCACCATGAACCGAATTTTGATCCCGCCGTTCCGGGTTTCGAACACTTGCTCCAGTGGCACTCCGAGCTGACGGTCGAGCGCTGGCGCGGCGCTGAGCATTCCCAGCCGCCACCCCTGGAACTCCTTTCGCGTCAGGGTGCCGAGCCGAGCATACAGGTTGCGCAGGTCCGTCCCGACTCTGATTCCATACGGAGGGTTGGTCATGATCCAACCCGGTGGTTGGCCGACCGGTTCGGCGGCTGAGAGTGGCCGGTTCAGCACCTGTACGTCGGCAGCGACACCAGCGCGCACAGCGTTGTCAATCGCGGCCTGCACGCCCCCGGCGTCGCGATCCGAGGCGACAATCGGAGACGGTGCACGGGCAAGCTCGCCCTCCCTGGCGGCCACGCGTAGCTCCTCCCACACTTTCGCATCGAAACCGGGCCAACGCTCTATCGCAAACGATCGCCGTATGCCGGGTGCGATACGCCTGGCCATGAGGGCAGCCTCGATTGGGATGGTTCCCGCGCCGCACATGGGGTCAACCAGCGGCGTGTTCGGGTCCCACCCGCTGCTCATCAGCATCGCAGCGGCGAGCGTCTCGCGCACCGGAGCTTTGGCGATGGACTGTCGGTAGCCGCGCCGGTGCAGCAGCGCTCCGGAGCTGTCCACACTGATGTTTACGGTGTCGTGATCGATACGGACGACGAACAGCTGCGCGCCGTTGTCCGGCTCGTCGTCCTCTTCGCCCATTTCGCCTGTTTCGGCCGATTTTGACGCGCTCGCCATGAGAGCCTTCCCGCTCGCGGCACCGGTGGCCGCCGTGACGCTCCGGATCAACCGCTCCGCCACCGCATCACTGTGATACAGCGCCGACTTGTGACAGGTGACAAGGAACCGCACGCCCCGCCCCGCGCCCACGAAGTCGCGCCATGGAACGCGCTTGGCCCGCCGCTCCAGCTCGTAAAAAGTTGCAGCGTGGAACTGCGATACGCGCACGAGAACGCGGCTCACAGTGCGCAACCACAGATTGGCAGAGTAGAGATCGCGCGCTCCACCCTTCCACTCCACGCCACCACGCGTGGCCACGCAGTTAGTGGCACCCATCGCGAGCAGCTCGCGCGCGGCCAGAGCTTCCAGTCCCGGCGCGGTCACGGCAAAGAGGTCCGTCAGCGAATCAGGCATATATTTTCGTGTGGTCACGTTACTTCTCCACACTAACGAGTGAAAGTGCCAGCGGCTCCTTCCATGCCACCGCTCCCGCTCCCACAGCATCACTACGTGCTGGCATTCACGACGCTCCTCGCCGTCGGATATGTGAGTATCGCACTGTTCAGGCACACCGTACCTGTTCAGCGCCTGGTCAGGCTCGGCGGCGACTGGCCGGCCGCCGTGGTGCCGCGATTCCTCGCCATTGTCACGTTTCTGGCGGGTGCGCTGCTGCTGTTTTCGGGTGCCACGCCAGCTGCGGCGAGCAAGCTGGCGTGGCTGGCCGCGTGGATCCCGCTGCCCATTGTCGAGCTGTCGCACTTTCTCGACAATCTCGCGGGCGTAAGCCTTCTCATTCTCGCGCGTGGGGTGGAGCGAAGGCTGGACGCAGCTTACCACCTCACCATCGCGATGCTGGTGACCGGAATATTGCTGTCGATCCTGCGCGCACTCGATATCGAGCAGGCGATAGTCCTGGCGCTCATGCTCGTGACATTCATTCCGAGCCGAAAGTACTTCTACCGCCGCAGCTCGCTGATCGAGGAACGCTTTTCGGCACAGTGGATACTCGCCATTTTGCTCGTGGTATTCGGCTCGATTGCGCTCGGAATTGTTTCGTACGCCAATCTGCGCGTATCAACGGAAACGTTTTTCCGTTTCGGTACACGGGCCGAAGAATCGCGCTTCCTGCGTGCAACCGCCGGAGTACTGGCGGCACTGGTGATCTTTGCAGCGCTACGGCTGCTGCGCCCCGCGAGGCCGATCATCCCTTCACCCACGGCTGACGAAACGGACGCGGCGCGCGCCATAGCGGCGCAGTATCCCGGGGCAGCGGCACAGCTGGCATTCCTCGGCGACAAGTACTTCTTCTTCGACGAGAAGCGGACGGGCTTCATCATGTACGCGGTGAATGGCCGCAGCTGGGTCTCTCTCGGCGACCCCGTGGCGCCCGTGAGCAGTGCTGCAGGGCTCATTCGCGAGTGGACAGCAATGGTCGATCGTAACGGCGGTTGGCCGGTGTTTTACAAGGTGGCGCCGACGCTGCTGTACCTGTATCTGGACCATGGGCTCAGTGTCGTGAAGCTCGGGGAAGAGGCGCGCGTTTCACTGGCCGAGTTCTCGCTGGAAGGATCCAACCGACGGAACCTGCGCCGCGTGTGGCGAAAGATCGTTGACGAAGGGTGCACGTTCGAAGTGGTCCAGCCGGACGCCCTCGGCGCGATCATGCCCGAGTTGCGCGCGATATCGGATCAGTGGATGCAGCAGAAGCACGCACGCGAGAAGGCGTTCTCACTTGGCTTCTTCGAGGAAGCATACGTATCGAGATATCCCGTTGCGCTCGCACGAAAGGAGGGCCGCATCGTCGCATTCTCCAACGCCTGGGTGTCCGGACGACATGAGGAGATCGAAGCGGACCTGATGCGATACACGGACGACGCTCCACCGGGGATCATGCGCTACTTGCTGGTAGAGATGATGCTCTGGGGCAAGTCGGAGGGGTTCCACTGGTTCAATCTGGGAATGGCATCGCTCAGCGGACTGAGCGTTCACAGCCGCGCACCGATCTGGAATCAGATCGCCGTGACCGTGCGCGGCTACGGTGAAAAGTTTTACAACTTTCAGGGCATTCGCGAGTTCAAGCAGTGGTTCTACCCGGAGTGGGAACCACGATTCCTCGTCAGCCCGGGCGGTGCTCTGCGGCCGGTGGTTCTGGCCAACATCGCGTCACTGGTCGCGGGCGGACTTGAAGGTGTGGTGAAGAAGTAGCGGATGAGCGAAAGCAGAAACGGCTACACAAACGGGTTTCGAAACGCGCTGGCGCTCATCGCTGCGGCAACGGTGGTACGGCTCATTCTCGCGGTAGTTGTCCCGCTATTCCCGGACGAGACGTACTACTGGGAGTGGAGCCGGCGAATCGCGGCGGGATATTTCGATCACCCGCCCGGGATCGCCATTCTCATCCGAGCAGGGACGACAATCTTCGGGACCACTTCACTTGGCGTACGCGTAGGAGTGGTGCTCGCTGGCGCGATCGCGTCACTCGCAATGGTAGTCCTGGCTGGCAGGCTCGCGTTGTCCGGTGACCAGGGCACGACCGGAACCGGAGTATTGTCCAATCCAGAGTCGCGCGCCGCACTACTCGTTGGAATCATACCCGTTGCGCTGGTGGGCTTCGTGCTGGCGACGCCCGACGCCCCGTTGCTCGCGTCCATCGCACTCACCCTGGCCGCACTCGAACGCGCTGTGGCCACCCCGCCGCGCACGCGAGAGACGCTGGGATGGTGGATCGCCGCCGGGGTCGCACTCGGCCTCGCGTTCTGCTCCAAGTACACGGCGGTGCTGGTCCCGATGGGCGTGCTGGTCGCTTTCGCGACGCGTCCCACGCTTCGTGCGCGATTGGCTGAGCCGGGACCGTACGTCGCAACTGTGGTAGCGCTGTTCGTGCTATTCCCAACGATGTTGTGGAATGCGCACCACGGTTGGATTTCGTTCGCATTCCAACTGCAGCACGGGCTGGGCGCTCCGCGCGGCTCGGCCCTCACGCGCGAGCTCAACCTGTTCGGCGGGCAGCTCGGACTGATCTCGCCAATCGTTGCGGTGATGGCAGCAATTGCGGTGGCGAGATGCCTGCGCCGCACTGATGACGACCGCCGCTATCTGCTCGCGACAGTTGCCACGGCTGTAATTGTTTTCTTCGCGCTCAGTGCCCTGCGCAAACCGGTCGAGCCCAACTGGCCTGCACCAGCGCTACTCGCCGCACTACCGCTACTCGCCGTCTGGGATGTACGCGGCAGCGCGCGCAAGTGGCTCGTCGCTGGATGCATGCTCGCCGCGGCGGTCACGCTCGTTATTGCGGTACACGCAACGACTGGAATCCTGCACCTTCCAGCGCGACGAGATCCGATTGCCAAGGCGCACGGATGGGACGATCTGGCGCGCTCCGTTTCTCGTGCGATGGCGACACCATCTGCTGCTGCGTGTTCTGTCACGTGGATCGCGGCCGACCGTTATCAGGACGCCTCGGAGCTGGCGTATCACCTCCCAGTTCATCCGCGCGTGTTCGCACTCAATCTGGGAGGACGCCGCAACCAGTACGATCTTTGGCCTTCGCTACATACACTCGCTCAGCCGAGTGACTGCGTTCTCTTTATTACTGACGCTGGCGCGGGCGGGGACGCAGTGGTGCAGAAGATCCGCGCACGCAGTGCAGTGCCACTCTCGATAGTGGTGCTCAGCTGGGACGGCAGACCAATCGCGCGACGGGCGATATGGCTGTTGAGAGGAGTGCCTTCATCGCCTCCCCCAACCATTACTCTCGCTCCCATCGCGCGCGCGGGCGTGGACAGCGCTACACGCGATTTCGCCGCGCGCTCGACGGTGATCGATTCTATCGTACACGCATTCCGCCACGGCCCTGCGCCGTATCTGGTGGAGACCGTCGGCAGCAGCCCGGGGTTGAGCAATGCCGATCGCCGCGCGGCCATCGTGGCACGCATCACCGACCTGCACCAACTGCTAACGCGCGCGAGCGCACTCGCTGTGTACCGCGACGCGCGCTACCCGGAATGCACCTTTGTACGCACGCGAGTCGCAGGCGGAACGGAGATCGGATATCTGAGTGCCCCGGAAGGATGCAAACTGGCAGGAGGGAGCGGAGATGCGCGCCTGCTCCTGACCCCTGTGCGAGGCGATTGGTACGTTTACGCGGCACCGTAGCCGTACATCGGGCCGATACTCCAGCGTGACTTCAGCGTGGTTAGGAACCGCGCGTGCGTTCTGGTTTCGGCGATACCAACCGTGGCGCCGCTACCCACAATCGGTAAGCAAGCAGCACCGCAAATATGGCGATGTAGACGAGCGGCTCGGAGACATCCTTCTTCACCGCCCAGAGGAAATGAATCGACGCCGCAATGGCGGTGGCGTATATGAGCCTGTGCAGCCGTGCCCAGCGCTTTCCACCCAGCCTGCGCACCCATCCACGGGTGGAAGTGATCGCGAGTGGTACCAGGGTCAGCCACGCGAGCATTCCCATGGTTATGTACGGATGCTTGATCACATCGTGCACCACATCTCCCAAACTGAAGCCCACATCCAGCGAGAAGTAGATCAGGAGATGAACCGTGGCGTAGAAGAAAGCGAACAGCCCGATCATGCGCCGGTACTTGATCAGCTCGTTCCAGCCAGTTGTCCGGCGCAGCGGTGTGATCATCAGCGTGAAGATGAGGAACCGCAACGTCCACTTCCCCGTTCCCTGCTCGACTGCTTCTACGGGATTGGCGCCGAGTGCGTCTGCGTACAGCCCATACGCCAGATACGCCAGCGGGAGAAGCGACATGACAAAGACGACGACTTTGGCGCTTCGCCGCAGCAGAATCTTCGTGGGAAGGCGCGCCATTGGAAGCCGTGCGGTCGTGCTCGGCGGCACCTGGAAGCTACCTAGAAGTTCTGCCGCAGGTCCATGCCTGCATACAGTGGAGCGACCTCGCTGTAGCCATTGAATGGCAACGTCGGACGCCGGCGCCACTCGCCCAATCTCCGCTCCGTCGCCTGTGTCCAGCGTGGATGATCCACCGCCGGGTTCACGTTGGCGTAGAAGCCATATTCCTGCGGCGCCGCCCTGTTCCACGCCGTCGGCGGCTGCGTGTCGGTGAAGCGCATCTTCACGATCGCCTTCGCGCCCTTGTATCCGTACTTCCACGGCACGACCAGCCGAAGCGGCGCTCCGTTCTGATTTGGCAGTGTCTTACCGTACAGTCCCGTCGCGAGCAGCGTGAGCGGATGCATTGCCTCGTCCAACCGAAGTCCCTCGGTGTAGGGCCACGGCAGAACGAGCGTGCGCTGGCCGGGCATCTGCTGCGGATCGAGCAACGTGGTGAACTCGACGAACTTCGCCTGCGACGTGGGGCGCACGCGGGCAATGAAATCGCGCAGCGGGAAGCCGAGCCACGGAATCACCATCGACCATCCTTCCACGCAGCGCATGCGGTAGATGCACTACTCCATCCGGGCCGGCTTCACGATGTCTTCCAGCGCGTACACCGCTGGTTTCTCGACCAGCCCTTCCACTGTCACGGACCATGGGCGGGTGCGCAGGTGGCCAGCGTTCTCGGACGGATCGCTCTTCCCGCTACCGAACTCGTAGTAGTTATTGTAGGTAGTGATGTCCTCGTAAGAGTTCAGCTTGTCTGGCCTTGGACCACTCCCGGCGCACGCGGAGAGTGCACCCGGAAGCGCTGCGCCCAACGCGATGGCACCGGCCGCTCCGAGAAACTTGCGCCGATCGAGGTACAAACTCGCATCGGTGATCTCGGATGCTGGAACGTCGGCAATTTTCTTTATCAGCATGACCCTGACGCCCCTTGACATCGCGGAATGGTTCCTGCTTTAGCTGGGACCTATGCCAACTCGTAGTAGCAAGGCTGGTGGCAAGGCTAGTAGCAAGGCTGCGGCCATGCAGTCTGCCGCCCGGACAGTTCTATACGAAAGATTCGGCCACGCGGACTTCCGGTCCGGCCAGTGGGCGCCGATCAAGGAACTGCTCTCCGGCCGCGACTCTCTCGTTGTAATGCCAACGGGAAGTGGCAAGTCGCTCATATATCAGCTGCCAGCGCTGCTCACTTCCGGGCTCACCCTCGTCGTCAGCCCACTCATCGCCCTCATGAAGGATCAGCGCGACAAACTCGACGCGCTCGGGGTGAACGCCGTATCGCTGCACTCTCACCTGTCCGCGGCGGAGACGCGCGAAGTGCATCGTCAGATTACTGACGGCGAGGGTGAGATCCTGTACGTGACCCCCGAACGTTTCAAGGACCGTGAGTTCTTCGAACAGCTGATGCAGCGCGACATCTCCTTCTTTGTCGTCGACGAGGCGCACTGCGTGTCGCAGTGGGGACACGACTTCCGCCCCGACTATCTCACCCTCGGCTCCATCGCCGAGCGACTTGGGCGGCCGCCCATTCTTGCGCTCACGGCGACGGCGACCGAACTGGTGCGCGATGACATCATCCGTCAACTCGGCATGCGTGATCCGTACATCACGATCACCGGCTTCGCGCGCCCCAACCTGCGCTTCGAAGTTGCGCGCAGCGTGAACGATGGTGTAAAGGATTCAGCCGTCGAGCGCATTCTGAAAGAGACGCCGGGCTCAGGTGTGATCTACGCGGCGACCGTGAAGGAAGCGGAGCGCTTGTACAATCAGCTCAAGGAAAAGGGCTTCGATATCGGATTGTATCACGGGAAGATGGGTGCGACTGAACGCCGCGGGACGCAGGATCGTTTCATGAGTGGCGCGCTCAAGGCGATCGTCGCGACCAATGCCTTCGGGCTCGGCGTGGACAAGCAGGACATCCGGTTCGTCGTGCACTACCACTTCCCGGGCGCCATCGAGTCGTACTATCAGGAAGCCGGACGTGCGGGGCGCGATGGCGATCCGGCCACGTGCACGCTGCTGTACCGCGTGGAAGACCGCCGCATCCAGTCGTACTTTCTGGGCGGCAAGTATCCGGAAATATCCGAGGCGGCGCGCGTCGCCATCGCACTGGAGAGCTTTCCGGCCGAGTCGCTCGTTCCGCTCGACGCTCTCGTCGATATCACCCAGGTGCCGCGCCGCAAGGCGAGGATCGTGCTCACGCTACTCAAGCGCCACGAACTGGTTCGCGAGCACCGAGGTGGCAACTGGCAGCGACTGCGCGACAATCTCACCTCGGTGGACCTGAGTGCAGACCTCAGCGACTATGAGGAGCGCCGCTCGCGGGATCAGGAGCAGCTGCGAACGATCGTGCAGTTCTGCCAAACTACCGGCTGTAGAACGCGCTTCATTCTGGAGCACTTTGGAGAAGAGGTAGAGGAGAGTTGGGCGTGCGGCAACTGCGACGCGTGCGACCAGTTGGCAGAGTGGGAACGGCGGCGTACGGCGTAATGGGCGGTGACCCCGCACGCATTTAAACTTGGCTGTCGTTCGAGCTCCACGCTGCAGACGATCTCCTGCGGACGTGCTTGCCCGCAGCGTGCGCCTCGCTTCAGCATGTCGGACCGCTGGCGCTTGTAGCAGCATAAGACAGAACGCGGCACCCGGCGATCGGTCTCAGAGTAGATTGGCAATTTCTGCACGAGCAACTACCTCTTTGCCAACGCACAGGTCCCTCGATCCATGACGTCCATACCACCACGCCTGCGCACAGCCGCATCGCCGCTCATCGTCCTCGTCTACCATGCCCGTTCCGGCCCGACTCCGCACCGCCCGCCTCCTGCTCCGCCCCTGGCGGGCCGAGGACGCGGCGTCCCTGCGACCCGTACTCGAATCGAACCAGGCGCACCTCGGTCCGTGGATTCCTGCCCGCGTCGCGCAGCCAGCGCCGTTGCAGGCGCTCGCGAAGCGACTCGCAGGCTTCGCCGACGACTTCACCGCGGCCCGCGAATGGCGCTATGGGATGTTCACGCCCGACGAGGCTGCGGTGATCGGCGAGGTGGGGCTCTACCCGCGCGACCCCCACGGCCGGGTACCGTTCACCGCGGCCGATCGCGTGGAGCTTGGGTACTGGCTCCGCCAGGACCGAACTGGCCAGGGCCTCGTCACCGAGGCGGCGCAGGCGCTGCTGGCCGTGGTCCGCGCTCTCCCGAGCCTCGCGCACGCCGAGATCCGGTGCGACGCGCGCAACGCCCCGAGCGCGGCGGTGCCCCAGCGGCTCGGCTTCGCGCTCGCGCTGACCGAGGAGCAACCCGGCGCCGCGCCTGGCGAGCCGCCCGTAATGCTCGAAGTGTGGGCACTCTCGCTGGGCGGTCACGTCGTGGTCTATGTCTAACATGCCGTTGCAGTTGACGTGGTCGCTATGGTGTGCGCCTGCGTCGAGCTTGATGTGATGCCACGCAGGTGAGCTGAGCCGTTATGGGTGCCGAGATGCGTTTCGCGGGGATTGGTAACCGACTGCTATTGTCCGGCGGACTGCTCACTGGTGTTGCGTCATTGCTGCATGTCGCAATCATTTTCGGTGGCCCAGACTGGTATCGATTCTTCGGAGCTGGCGAACGAATGGCCCAGCTTGCCGCTCGTGGTTCCACATACCCGACAGTCGTAACCGCCGGCATTGCCGCGATCCTCAGCGTATGGGCGCTCTATGCGCTATCAGGTGCCGGTGTAATTCGTCGCCTACCTTTCTTACGTTCGGCCCTCGTGCTGATCGCAGCGATCTACTTGGTTCGCGGCCTTCTGGGTGTCCCTGCGGTTCTTTTCCTGGACCAGCCTTACGCGAACGAATTGCGGGCAAGGATGACATTCATGGCTGTCAGCTCTTTGGTGTGCATCTGCCTTGGCTTCTGCTATGCTATCGGTTTTTCAGTGCTGTGGCGCACGCGTTCTTTTCCCCGAGGCACGCATATCAACCCCGTGAAGGGGACGCACGAAGACGCAGGCCTTTGATGTCGGGTGTTCGACGGCACCATGCGCTCTTATACTCCTGCACACGTTGCAACACTGTGCATGAGCAACACCACTCGATCCGCGAGCATCGGCTGCGCGAAACCACTGGAGAAAACATGCGGCGAATACTGTTGCTATCCGCGGTAGGAATTGGTTTCACAGCTTACCCGGTCCATGCACAGGTCGTGGACATCTGGCCCGACGTAGCTCCCGGCTCCGAGCATTGGACCCAGAAGGAAAGGACCATCCAGAATACCCCGCTCGGAGCGGTAACCTTCAACGTCGTCACCCCCACGTTGACCGCGTACCTTCCGGAACGCGCGAAGGCCACTGGAACCGGCGTCATCATCGCCCCGGGCGGCGCCTTCGTCGCGCTCGCGATCGAATTAGAAGGCACCAACACCGCGCGCTGGCTTCAGCAAAGGGGCATTGCCGCGTTCGTGCTCAAGTATCGTATCATCGAAAAGCGCCAGGATGGCATTCCGTCGATGGACATGGACACGGCAGGGAGGTATGGCATCGCCGATGGAATTCAGGCACTCAAAGTCGTGCGGCAGCACGCGGCGGAGTGGGGACTCTCCCCCGATAAGATCGGATTCCTGGGATTCTCCGCCGGGGCCATGGTCACCAGCGGAACCCTCCTCCAGAAGAACGCCGCGACGCGTCCGAACTTCGCGGCGCTGATCTACGGTGGCCCGTTCGGCGCCATGCCAGCCATTCCGGCGAAACTGCCGCCCATCTTCATGGCGTGGGCGCAGGACGACCCGGTGGCGCTCAACCCCATAGTCAAATTCCATGATGCTCTCATCTCCGCCGGCCACAAACCTGAGGCGCATATTTTCAGTGCCGGCGGCCATGGTTTCGGCATGCGAAAGCAAGGCACCAGCAGTGATCACTGGATCGACGAACTCTATTACTGGCTGCAGGCGCAGGGATTCACCAGAGTGACAGGATCACCCCGCAAATGACGGGCTTCCGAGTTTGCCCTGTAGCTGACGAACGTCGTTAGTCGCCTGTCTTACCTTTATCCATGACCATTTCGCCACTCGTAAAGCAGCTGGCCCGACGCACCGGGCTACTGTTCGTAATCTTTCTCGCGGCCAAGATCGTACCGGCGGTGGTCGACTTCCCGGCCCGATACGAACAGCGCATAGACCGGGTGCTCGAGTACGTGGCGGTATTCGCGATCTTCATCCAGGCCGCCGTCTGGGTCAGTGCCGCCGTGAGCTACTGGGCCGGCAGGTACGTCGAGCGGCACGACACGCAGCGCGCCGACATGACCACGATCCAGGCAGTCTCAGTGCTCGTGAAGCTGTTGTTGTGGGCAATCCTACTGCTCATGGCATTCGATCAGCTTGGAAAGAACGTCACCGGCCTGATCGCTGGGCTTGGAGTGGGCGGCATAGCCGTCGCCTTCGCTCTACAAAACGTACTCGGCGATCTGTTCGCCGCGATGTCCATAGTCACCGACAAGCCCTTCGTCATCGGTGACACCATTCAGGTCGATACGATGATCGGAAGTGTGGAACGCATCGGGCTCAAGTCCACGCGCGTCAGGTCAGAAGGAGGCGAGCAGATCGTCTTCGGCAACAGCGACTTGTTAAAGGGCCGAATCCGCAACTACGGACGCATGGAAGAGCGGCGCGCCACCATCACCACGCGCGTGGCCGGAAGCACACAGCCGGAGCAGCTCGAGCAGATCCCCACGATGATGAAGGAGGTTGTCACCGGGCACCCTACCACCCGGTTCGTACGGTCGACAATGACCGCGGTTGGTGACTCCACCATCGATTTCGTTACCGTTTACTACCTTACCAACCCGTCCTACCAGATCTACGCCGACACCCAGCAGGCAGTGCTGCTAGAATCGCTGCGGCGCTTGCAACAGGCTGGCATCACTCTAAGCGCACAGCTCGAGGCGGCGGTGAAGGAGAAGTACGCGGGCCAAATGCCGCTGCCGACCGCGTGATGGATTCGCATTTGGTGTCATAAACTGGTGGTTAATGTCAGTAGGATGGCACTTGACCCAATCGCCCCTACAGCAGCTCGCTGCGGCAGCTCCAGACGGGCGCAACCCGACGCTCATCCACATGCTCTTCCTCACCGTGCCGATGTCCGCCATCGTGCTCCCGCTCGCGGTCCTGCTCCGACGCGGCGCGCGTGGCGGCGACGTGGAGATTATGGTTGGATGATCGCCGCCGCGCGCGCACTTGCATCGGTCGCGCTGCGAACGCCGAACTGTTTGTCGAAGAATCGTACTGTCGCCGAGTCAGCGGTAAGCCACGACTGATGCCGCAGAAATCCGTGGATCTCGTCCGGGAGCACCAGTTCCTCGAACGGGATCCCGGCCGCGCGCAACCGCTGCGCAAGGTCAACGGTCTGCTGGAACCGAACGTTGCGGTCGTCGTCGCCTTGGATGAGCAGCACCGGGCTCTTCCATGTGGATAGCGACGCCACCGGGGATGAATTCCACGCTACATCCAGCGCCGGTTTGATGTCGCTCTTTTCATATCCAAGCTGCGCGCTGGCCAGTCGTGCGCCGTAGTCGGATATCCAGTTGTGCACGCCGTGCAGGTCCACGCCGGCCTTGAAGATGTCTGAGTTGCGCGCGAGTGCGAGTGCTGTGAGAAAGCCGCCATACGAGCCGCCCCAGATGCCGATCCGCCGCGCATCCACATTGGCGAGCGAACCCAGGTACTCGCCCCCTGCCTTCACGTCCTGATACTCCGACGCGCCCCACGCACCCGCATGCGCCGGATGATGATAGTCGTGGCCGTAACCAATCCCCAGTCGGTAATTCACCGACAACACTACGTAGCCGTGGTTGGCAAGGTACTGATTGACCGCGTACGAGTTGGAGTAGTATGCCATGCCGTTCCAGCCGAGCAGCATCTGCCGCGGTGGCCCACCGTGTACGAACACGATGCCTGGCTGCTTTGCGGCACCGCTCGCACCATTACCAGCGCGCTGGAACAGCTGTCCATGCACCTCCGTTCCGTCAGGAGCCCTGAACACCACCGGCGTGGGAATGACCAGTTGCGATGTCGGGAATTCAGCCGGAATGACCTCGGCACCAAGGCGTTGCGACTGTCCTCCCGTGAGTGGCATCACCGCTGGAAGAGGTGGCATCTGTGCGCCGGCACCAATGAACGCGACCGTCTGTCCGTCACCAGTCACAGCCGGCGTCCACTGAATTCCGCTGCCTGATGTTAGCTCAACCGGCGCGCCCCGATCAACCGGGACACGAAAGAGATGACGCCTGTCGCCGTCGCCCGGAGTCGCCCCTGTATTCGCGTTGTACACAATCGACGCGCGGTCCGGCGCCACCGCGATGTACTCCACCATGAACGAACCCGGCGTCAACAGAATCGGTGTCCCGCCAGCTTCCGGGATGGAGTACAGGTGCGGCCATCCATCCACGTCGCTCAAAAAGACTAATCGGTCGCCGGCACCCCAAGCCAGGTTGGTGCCGCCCGCCGTTGTGGGCACGGACCCCAGCAGCGTGCGCGGGCTCTGCCACACCACATGACCCACTCCAGTGACCGCATCCGCCGTCCAGATCGCCCACGGACGCGGATGCAGCTCGAGCACGGTCTCTGGCGCCCCGCCCGACCCAGCCGTCCGCACGAATGCTATGCGCTTTCCATCAGGCGACCATCGCGGCGACGCATCGTGCGACGTGGATGGCGCCAGATAAAAAATCGGAGCGGAATCGGACGCGAACACGCCAATGAAACTGTGATCGCCACGATTGGACACGAACGCCAGTCGATCGCCCGACGGTGACCAGACGGGCGATCCGGCCTCGCCGCGCGCGAAGAACATGCGCTTGGCAGGCACGGAGCCATCCACCGGCACCACCCATATCTGCCGGTCTCTTACAAACGCAAGCCGGTCGCCGCGGGGCGACATCACCGGCTCGTCCCCATCCGCCAGCAGCTTGGGAGTGCCGCCTGCGAATGGAACCGCCCAGATCTCCAGCTTGGGCTGCACCGGCGAGTGGTCAGGGTCGGGCTGCAATCCACCATCAGCAACCCAGTTCGCATCGTGATCGCCACCGCGCACATACACCACTGTGCGCCCGTCCGGCGAAATGGAAAGGTTGGTGAGCTCCTGCCCGTCGTCAGCATTGTATCGGGTCAGCGCGTGCGCCTTGAAGTCCGGCCCCTCGGCGGACCACACGTTCCTCACCCCGCCGCGATTGAATACCCACGCGATGCGCGACCCCGTAGGAGCAGAGACCAGCTCCTCAGTGAACGGGTAGCTGAGGATCTGCGCCAGCGTAAACGTTCCACTCGGCGCGCTGCGAGTCGCGCGGCTTGCCGCAACACTTTGTCCTCCGGCTGCCATGGCAGAGCTACCCAACAGCGTCAGCGCAGAGACGCAGGTACGCATACGTGGAAGAGGCATCGGCATGTGATTACTCGTGATTACTCAATCGGTGATTTGGTGACATACTTAAGCCGGCACCCCATAGTACGAAATAGTCCCGTGGTTCGCTCGGCTTCAATTTTTACCGTTGTGTTGGCTTCCACTGAATCGAGTAACAGATGCATCGAATTTTCACACGAATCTGGGTCGGAGCTCTGCAGCTCTGCGCTCTGCAGGTCGCCATACCGGTCGTGGCGCACAGTCAGCTACGCGCGCAGACGGCTGCGAAGGCTCCAGCCGCACCACTACTCTGGACGACAGGCACCGAGGGCGACTTTGTCCTCCGCGACTTTCACTTCACAGGCGGCGGCACTCTCCCGTCACTCCGGATTCACTACACCACACTCGGTCGCCCCAGACGCGATGCATCCGGGACCGTGGGTAACGCCGTGCTCATCCTCCACGGCACCACGGGGAGCGGCCGCGGCTTTCTCGGCCGCTCCTTCGCCGGCGAGTTGTTCGGCCCGGGCCAACTTCTCGATAGCGCAACCCACTACATCATCCTCCCCGATGGAATAGGGACCGGGAAATCTAGCAGGCCAAGCGAAGGGCTCCACGCGCGATTCCCACACTATGGCTACAACGACATGGTGACCGCGCAGTATCGCCTCGTCACCCAGGGACTCGGCATCAATCACCTCCTTCTGGTGATGGGCACGTCCATGGGCGGTATGCAAACGTGGATGTGGGGAGAACGTTATCCCACGTTCATGGATGCGCTCGTACCGCTCGCCAGTGTACCCACTCAGATCGCCGGCCGGAATAGGATGATGCGCACGCTCGTCAGTGAGTCCATCCGTAATGACCCCGACTGGCGCGGCGGCGATTATACCACCACTCCACGCGGACTCTTCGGCGCGGAAGAAATGCTCTTCATGATGACCAGCAGCCCCTTACAGCTGCAGAAGACCGAACCAACGCGTGATAGCGCCGACGCTTACATCACACGCTGGATGCACGCACGCATGGCCTCGACCGACGCCAACGATTTCCTGTACCAGTTCGAGGCCTCGGCCGACTACGACCCATCACACGATCTGGAGCGCATCCAGGCACCCGTGCTGGCCATCAATTCCGCCGACGATCAGGTGAACCCGCCAGAGCTCGGCATCATGGAACGTCTCATGCCGCGAGTACCGCACGGCCGGTACGTCCTCATCCCTACCAGTGACCAGACGCGCGGACACGGTACCCACTCCCTCCCCGCAGTCTGGAAGTCGTATCTCGCCGAGCTGCTCCAGCAACTCGGACAGCACCGAGGTGGCGCTGTACCTTAACAAGCGGTCGGCACGTATCTCTCACACGATTAGCTGAGGCCCCCATGCGTCGTCCCCCTCTTGTCACCCTGCTCGTCTGCATCGCTACCACCACCGTCGCCTGCGGCGTGAGTGTGAGCGCGGCTCGCGTTTCGCCGGTGCGATACGCGCCAGTGCCTAAGGAGCAGGTCTACGTCTTCACCAGCGTCGAGCGCGTAACACGCCCATACGAAGAGGTCGCACTCCTCGACGGCTCCATGAACTCTGGCACCCTGGACGCCAAGATGATCGAAGCTATGCGCGAGAAGGCCGGATCACTCGGCGCCAATGCCATCGTCCTCGGCGACATCCATCACCCGTCCGACAATGTGGTCGCCGCCACCTCGATTGCGTCAGCAGTCCTGCGAGAGTCCGGAAGCATAGACGTGCCCGCGCGCGGTCACGCCGTTGCCATTCGCACGCGCTGATACACGCACACTTCTTCCTAGCCGCCAGCGCCCAACTTCCCTAGGCAGAGGCCCAGCGCAAACACGATCCCGCCGCCGCCAATTACCTGAATGATCGTCCTTCCCAACGGACTTTTCATGTAACGGAAGCGGATGTACGCGATCGCCACCAGCTCCACGATCACCACCACGTACGCCACAGACAGGGCCGTTTGCAGGCGCTGGATCAGGAACGGTAGCGTGTGCCCCATCCCTCCAATCAGCGTTCCCAGGCCAGTGACCGAGCCGCGCATCCACGGGTTCCCGCGCCCGGACAGCTCGCCATCGTCCGACAGAGCCTCCGCCAATCCCATGCTTATCGCCGCCCCAGCTGAAGCAGCCAGCCCCACGAGAAATGCGGAATGTGCCCGTCCCGTGAGCGCCGCCGTCGCGAACAGCGGGGCAAGCGTGGAGACTGATCCGTCCATGAGCCCCAGCAACCCCGGCTGGATAACCTGAAGAATCCTGTCGCGCTCGGAAGAGCTCGGAACTACGACTGACGCCATGGTTCTCCATTTCCTGGGTGCACCGCCCGTTTGCAGTCACCACTGCCTCGGCAAGCGATAGACCACCGAGTGCTTGGCGCCAACAGTAGCGAGGGACCGCTTCGTGCACCGCCACTCTCAAGCGCAAGATCGCATAACCACGAGCAAACAGAACCAGCGAGGCACTTCACAGTGACGCCCACCCAATCGAGATCCAATCAATCCGCGCCGCTCACAGCCGGCACTGACGCACCTGACTTCACGTTAAACTCCACCCCTGACCAGACACTCACCCTCGCTGAGCTTCGCGGTAAACCGGTGATTCTGGCCTTCTACCCCGCAGACTGGAGCCCCGTGTGCGGCGACCAGATGGCGCTGTACAACGAGATCCTCGGGGAGTTCGGAGTTTACGATGCGCAGATGATCGGCATCTCCGTGGATGGCGTATGGTGCCACAGCGCATTCGCCGAAGCCCGCAATCTCCACTTCCCACTCCTGGCCGACTTTGAGCCGAAAGGAGCCGTGGCTAAATCATACGGTGCGTACCGCCAGGCCGATGGCATCGCGGAACGGGCACTCTTTGTCATCGATGCAGACGGCGTCGTCCGCTGGAGCTACATCTCGCCAATCGGCGTGAACCCCGGTGCCGACGGTATCCTGAAAGCCCTCGAAGCACTCAAGACCGGCAAGGCGCCACAGGAATCACACGAGGAGGTCGCGATCCATGAGTGAACAAACTCTGACGCCGCCCGTAACCGCCGACGACCACGCGCAGGGATCTCCCCAGGCGCCATTAACCCTGGTTGAGTACGGCGACTACCAATGCCCCTACTGCGGCATGGCGTACTCAATCGTAAAAACCGCCCAACGCACCCTCGGCGACAAGCTGCGGTTCGTGTATCGCAACTTCCCGCTCAACGAAGCGCACCCATACGCCGAGCACGCGGCTGAGAGCGCAGAAGCCGTCGGCGCATTGCAAGGGAGCGACGCATTCTGGTCCATGCACGACGCCCTTTTTGAAAACCAGGACGCGCTGATGGACGACGATCTCGTTCGGTGTGCCAAGAAGAATGGCGTCGACAGAGCCACGCTCTTGCAGGCACTTGAAGATGAGACCTACCGCCCGCGCGTGCGCAACGACTTCCGCAGCGGCGTGAAAAGCGGCGTCAACGGCACGCCCACCTTCTTCATCAACGGAGAACGCTACAACGGTGCCTGGAACGACCCGCAGGCGTTCATCGACGCTCTGACCCAAATGACCCACGCAGAGGAGCGACCGGCGGTCGCCCGCCGCGCTCCCGATGCTGTACACTCCTACGTCGCAGCAGCAGCAGCAGCAGCACGTTTCAACCGCGCCACCATCGCGTTGAGCCCTACCTCCCGCGCGTTGAGGCCCATCCCTTCCATCAGAGTCCGCACAAAATCTGATGGAATCGCCAGCGTCGAATCCGGCGGTTGCTCGTTCACTGCGGAAAATATGATCGCGAGCACCGCCGCCACCGTTGGCGATTGCCGCGCATTAACGTCTGCGTAAAAATGCATCTTCCCATCGTTCACTTCCGGAAACAGATCCACCCGCGTCTGGCACTCCGGCACCGTGTACGCACTACGATCTACGTTCGCATATCTGTCCGGCACCGGCTCCAGCTTCTTGGAGTACTGCACCAGTGCCTGCATCTTGTCCTCACGCCCCATCGCGCGGAACCTGCGCAGCACACGCTCGATCGCTTCCGGAACGCGTGCCCCGCTTTCGCTTGTTCTCCCCTCCACTAGCTGCTACTTCCCGTCGCCAAGTCCGCTCTTCGCGACCAGCTGCGCGGCAAGCACCGTCTGGATCACACTGACAATGTTGTTCGTAGTCCCTTCCGCTGCCCCTTTGCCATCGCTCGATATCGTCACCAGCTTGGCCGTGGCAAGTGCGTCCGCGATAACCGGCGCGATCTGCGGCAGCATCTCGATCTGACGATACCGGAAGTAGCTTTCTCCACCGGCTTGGATCGCGGCGTTCACCTTGGCAATGCTCTCGGCCGTCGCGTCAGCGATACGCGTGATCCTGATCGCCTCCGATTCCGCACCCGCCGTTGCCTCGATCTTCACGCGTTCTGCATCGGCGCGTGCCTGCGCGATCTGCGTTGCCTCCAGCTCCGCCACGCGCTGTATCGCTAGCGCGTCCTGCTTCTTTGCCTGTGCCTGCGCGATGAGCGCAGCATTGGACGCCTGCGTCTGCTCCAGCTCGCGCTGACGGTCCGAGATCACACGCTCGGCCTCCAGCTGCGCTTCCTTTGCACGACGCGCCTGCTGTGCAGAAACGATGTCCGCGTTTGCCTGCGCTTCCGCGGCCGACTGACGACGACGTGCATCCGCCACCTCCGACTGCACCACCTTGATGTTCAGCGAGTTGAACCCTAGCCCGAGATCCGTCAGCTCGCGCGAGCACGCTTTCCGGATGATCACCGCGAGTGGATCGTCATCATCCTCCACCACCGACGATCCCATCACCATGGGTACCGGCGCTGGCATCGCGGGCACGATCGCCGTTGCACCAGTCTCGGCCAATGCGGCCGGTAGCGCCCGCGGCGCGGTCTTGGCCGAGAAGAGCTGATCGTGCGTCAGCAGGTTGATGGCGCGTCGTGCGGAGCTGGACAGCAGATCCGTCAACGTGTTCGTCTGATCTGCCTCTGGCTTGGCGAAGAATCTGTTCGCCGCCGTCTTGATCATCGCGTCGCTGTCGCCGACCGATACGATCGCGCTGGCCAGTACACGAACCTTGATCGGCTGCGGCCGGCCGCTGTCGTCCACGTCCGCCGTCTGATCGGTGATGTCCAGATCGACGTTGATGACCTTGCTCGATATCGTCGTCCCCGTGGTGAGCAGAGGGATCTCCTTCGACTTCCCGGGCCCGCGGTAGATCACAGTTCCGCCAGAGAGCCAGCTCACCAGGCGGATTGTACCCGCTTCCACGTTCCGCAGAAACGAGGCTACGATCGTCGGGATCAGAATGAGCACGACGAACAGCACCGCAACGATCAATACGATGGATGTCATTCAGCTTTCCGTTGTTGTTAGTTGGGACCTTGTGCCGTCATTCCGGCCGAGCGTGTCCGATGTACGACACCGTGCACCTGCTGCGAGCCGCATCCACCTGCTCCACCCGCAGCCGATCGCCGGCATGCACGCGTACACCAAGCTCGCGATCCGACAAACGCAGCGTTCCCAGGCACTGCATGAGCTGGCCATCCACCTCGACCGCGACCAACCCGTTGCCATTCACGTCGAATCCGCTGGTCGCGTGAGCCTCGCTCATCAAACTCCCTTCGAGCGACGCGGCCGGTTCAGACGCAAAGCGAAAGAGGAACTTCCACATCGGCCCAACCAGCGCCAACTCGAACCCCAGCGCGCCCACTATTGCCAGAATGAGCAGCAAGCCGCCACTTATAAAGTGACGTCCCACAACCCCCGCCAATCCGAAGCCTACAAGCAGGCTGAAGATCGTCCGCGGTGATGCCAGCGCAAGCAGCGCGGATCGCACTGAAGCCCCAGGGTGCGCCGCGCGACCACTGCGAACGCCATGCCCGCGAGCGGCACCTGTCTGCCCGTGCGGCGCGACTTGGTGGTGAGCCGCGGCCGTTAGCGCCACATCGTGGCCATGAGAGCTCGCGGCCCCCGTGTGATGACCACCATGCTGACCGCCGTGGTCGCCAACGTGAGCGAACCCACTCGCCGCCATCGCGACCAGACCAGCACCACCCAACGCTAGCGAGAACGTGTAGGAGTCCATGACGACCCTCTAAATATAGCGCCCAGACTGCTGACTGATTCCGGTGCTCGTTATGCGTCGCTGCGCGGGAGCATCGCACTGTGCCAGGAGCGAGCGGCAGGCACTTCGAATCGCGCGCGCCACTCTGCCATCGTCTGCACGCTGGTATCGAACACAGCTGTCTCGCCCGTCACTACTCCACGCTTCGTCAGGTCTGCAAAGCCGGACCGATCCACACTCTGCACCGCACCACTCTCGTTCCGGTAATACACACGGCCACTATCCAACAGCGTGGTCCCAAGCTCCTGCTCCAATCCCTTGAACACGCGGAACAGGGAATCAAGGGAGCACCCCGAAGCATCGCTCGCCGTTGGGTCGACCGCGATTGTCAGGAATCGGTGCTCGCGCCAGTCGCGTCCCACGGTGAGAGGCTCTCCATGAGCGCGCCAACCGGCAAGATACTCATCCACGTCGTTCAGGAGAGCCTGCTCCGCGTCCTGCGAGAGCGGGGCGGCGCTGGCGATCACCCAGGCACGAGACACATCGGGGAGAGAAGAAAACGCGACTATCGGCATGCTGCAATATAACGGCGGCACTTCGCCGATCGACCGCCGTACGGCTCCCCTGCGGGAGCGGAGCCTCTAGGTGACGGGCGAAGCCATGAGCCGCTCAGCCGCTCCCTCACCATGACGCAGATCACGCGTGTGGATCGCTTCTTCGAAGGCCGCGACCTCGATCACCAGCGCGGCGCGTAGGTACGCGATCTCGTCCGGAGCACCCTCGCCCTTCCATAGCTTGTCTATCTGCTGCACCGTGCGAATTGCCCCCACGTTGATCGCGGCGCCGCGCGCGCTCGCGATCAATCCGTTCAGATCGGCTATATTTGGCACGCCGTTCTGCGCCTGTGCCAAAGCGTCGTCCACTTCGCGCAGCACCTGCAACGCGATCGAGAGCATGGGTTGGATCGTGCGGCTGTAAAAGCGCAGCCGCTTGCTCATCTCGCGCC
>JBPCQO010000245.1:0-7638 GCA_050998035.1 Gemmatimonadaceae bacterium
GGATTCGCCGACGCAGCCGTGGTGGCCGCCGCCGAGCGGCTCGGCGCTCGCGAGATCCTCACTACTGGCCGGCGGCATTTCAGCGTGGTCCAACCGCTCCACACGAAGGCGCTGGTACTACTACCGTAGTACAGCCCCCGACAGCCCCTCCCATCGAAGCGAGGCTCGCGCAGTAGTAGCGTTCAGGCGGCGAGCGCTATTCGCGTTCGTGCAGCATCTGCTCCCGTCGCCGCGCAGCGAGTGCGTGTAAGCGGCGGTCCTCGTCCGTTTCGAGGAGAAGGGGCGGGACCGGGGCTGGTTTACCGTCCTCGCCCAGGTGCACGAAGGTGAGCCAGCACTCGTTGGTGTGGCGCCGCTTGCCGGTGCGCAAGTCCTCCGCGTAGACATTGGCAACGACGGCCATCGAGGTCCGGCCGACGAAGACGACATGCGAGCGAATCTCCACAAGCTCGCCCACGTGGATGGGCTCCTTGAATAGGATGCGCTCCACGGAGAGAGTGGTGGCCTGGCCGCCCGCGTGCTTCATGGCCGAGAGCGCGGCGCACTTGTCGGCCATGCTCATGACCACCCCACCGAAGACGGATGGGTTGCGAAGACCGTTGGCCTGGCTGGGCATCATCAGGTCCGCGAGTATCGCTTCTGATGCGCGCGGCGTCTTTGGTTCCATGCTCACTGGACTTCACTCACTGGAAATGGGCTTCAGGAGGATGGGGCGTGGTTACGGAGTGGGCCGCGAATCGGGCGATTGGAGCGGGACTGGGGCGCACGAAGTCGACGAAGCTGGTGGACTCGTCGTACGCGGCGGCCTCGTTGAAGGCGTGGGCCAGCGCTCGGCGCGCGGCGGTATCGATTGGCGGCGTATCGAGCCAGTAGACTCGCGCGGCAGTGGACACGGAGATCAGGGGCCAGCTTCGGTCAGAGCGGTCGTGTAGCGACAGCGACACCGATCCACTCGCTGCATCGCCACGTGCGAGGAGATTGTAGCCGCTCCGTTTCCAGGTACGGGGCACCAGTCGGAGCGTCATCGAATCGCGGATAGCCGGAACATCATGGGCAAGATCGGCCGATGACGCGGCCCGCCCGGTACGCAGATCCACGGCCGTGCGGACCGTGTCGTGCTGCTCACCTCCCATGTGCTCGAAGCTGAAACGATGCTCCAGTAGCGCATAGGGGCCGCGCACCTCAACGATGTCCGTCTCGCCGGTCGCGGCGACGGTGGGATCGGTGGGTGTATCATCGTCATCGGCCAGTGGAAGCGCTTCCGGGTGGACGCGGGCGTGGTGCGCCGCAAGGCCCACGACCGCTGTGTCGTCGTAAACGAGGGTGGAGTCGCCGGTGACGAGGTCGCGGGTATAGACACGTTCACCTGTAAATACGGCGTCGCTGAACGAGCGGTCCACGTCGGCTACGTAGATCTCGTGAAAGCGGCCGCCGTATTGGGTGATGGTCATTGGAACCGCACGCACGTGGATTCCCTGCGTCCCGCTGGAGACCCAGTAAGTGGAATCCGGTGTGGCCACGATGAACTCCGCCGCGGGGGGCGCCACTGGGGACGGCCTGCATGCCACGGCGACGAGGGTGGACACGAGTATGCCCGCACCTATGGACGCACCTATGGATGCACCTATGGCCGCGAGAGCCGCGCGGGCTGAAGGCATTGCTACTCTATGGCGGCTCCGGGACATCGCGGCAAATATACTCTGGGGTTGATCTACGCCGTAGATTTCGCACGCTTCTCTCCTCCACCTCCGCTCTGTAGTGACAATGCGTTTTTTCGCCCTGCCCTTTCTCCTCGTCGTCCCGCTCTTCGCGTGTGAGCACGCAGCCACCAAGGGCCAGGCGGCTACCGTCGCCGGGACCAACTCAACTGCGAGCGCAGTTGCGGGCGGCGCCAGCGGCGATACATCGGGGCACGCAGCCGCTACGCCGACACCGACTGGAAGCGCTGAAGTGATCGCGCTGCAGCGCGAGCCACGCGCGATCCGAGCACTGTACGTGAATCGTTTTGCGGCGCAGAGCAAGAACAAGATGCGGCACCTGATCGGCATCGCCGACTCGACCGAGATCAACGGCATGGTGATCGACATCAAGGACGAGTTCGGGCTCAACTGGCACTCGAGCGACCCGGCGCTGCAGCGAAACGAGGGCGGGATGACCAAGGTCTCCGACCTCAAGGGGCTGGTTGACACTCTCAGGGCACATGGTATTCTCCCGATCGCGCGCATAGTTGTGTTCAAGGATTCGGTCGCGGCACGCATGAATCCCGAGCACACCATCCGCAAGGCGGACGGCACTCCCTGGCACGACAAGAAGGGGATCACCTGGGTCAATCCGTACAGCCGCTCCATCTGGGACTACAACCTCAAGGTCGCCGAAGAGGCGGTGCGGATGGGTTTCGGTGAGATCCAGTACGATTACATCCGCTTTCCCGAGCCGTACAAATCGCTGCCGGCGCAGGTGTTCCCAGAGTCGGAAGGGCGCTCCAAGCAGGATGCGCTCAATCAGTTCCTGTCCATCTCCAAACAGCGCTTCGACAAGATGGGCGTTCGCACTACAGCCGACATCTTCGGCCTCGTGACCACAGTGCGCGGTCCGCTGGAAGTCGGCCAGTTCTGGGAAAAGATCTCACCAGTAGTGGACGTGGTCCTCCCGATGGTGTATCCGTCGCACTATCCACACGGCTCTTTCGGAATTCACTCACCCAACGCCGAGCCGCAGAAGACTATTTTCATCGCGCTGTCAGTTGCACGGCAGCGGGACCAGAAGTTGGGGATCACCACGCCGGAGCATATTCGGCCGTGGCTGCAGGCATTCACGCTGGGCGCGCCGCACTACGGCCCTGATGAGATAAGGGCGCAGAAGCAGGCTGTGTACGACGCTGGATATGACGGATGGGTGCTGTGGAATCCGGGCTCCAAGTTCGATGAAATTCTGCCGGCACTGGAGAAGACTTTTGTATCACACAAGAAGTCGCCGCCGCTGCCAATGCCGACCGGCATTCCGCTCGACTGAGCCGAACAGGTGCGGACCACGGTGATGATCGCGGGAATGCGCAGTGAGCACTGCAAGCGCGCAGTTTTCACCGCGCTAACGCCGGTCGACGGCATTCGCTCGGCTGAGGTCGAGCTTGGCACCGTGACGATTGAGCACGACGGGGGTGTGACCATCGATGCGTTGCGTGATGCGATCGAGGTGTCTGGTTACGTGGTCACGGGCGGCAGTGAGGAGCGCAGGGTGCTCCCTCTGATGCACTCGGCAATTGACGAGAGGGTGGGGTGATGGAGCGACACAACGACGATCTGCGGGCAATGGCGGCGCTGCTTGCGCCGGACATCATGGAGCTGCTGGACGAGGCTCCCGAGCAGATAGCCGTTGAGACCGAGGAGATGCACCCGGCCGATCTCGCGGACGTCGCCGAGGCTCTGCCGCGAGAGCGGGTTGCGGCGCTGCTGAGCGCGTTGCCGCCGGCGCGCGCGGCCGACGTACTGGAGTACTTGGACGACGATCTCCGCACCGAGGTGCTGGAGGCGATGACCACGCGCCAGGCCGCGGCGCTCGTCACCGAGATGACGCCGGACGATCGTGCCGACGCGCTCGAAGAGCTGGAAGATGCAACGTATGAAGAGATCCTCTCCGAGATTCCGGCCGAGGCGCGGCGGGAAACAGAGCGGCTAATTGCGTACGAGGCCGACACTGCCGGCGGCATTATGACGACCGAGTTCGTCTCCGTGAATGCCGACACGTTGGTGGAAGATGCACTGGCCGGAGTGCGACAGCTGGCGCGCGGCCCCAAGCACGAAGCGATGCACGCCATCTACGCGACGGATGCACAGAATCGGTTGCAGGGAGTGCTGTCGCTGCGCGAGCTGCTGGCCGCAGTTGAAGGCTCAACGGTGGGCGACGTTGCGTGGAGCGAGGTGGTAAGCGTGACGCCGTCGGCTGACCGGGAGCAGGTCGCCCGTCTCACCCAGAATTATGATCTTGTCGCGATTCCGGTAGTGGATGACAAGAACCGGATCATCGGCGTCGTCACAGTCGACGACGTGATCGATGCATTGCAGGAAGAGCACACGGAAGACGTGCAGAAGTTTGGCGGCATGGAGGCGCTGGACCAGCCATACACGCAGATCGGCTTCTGGCAGATGATCAAGAAGCGCGCTGGGTGGCTCAGTATCCTGATGGTGAGTGAGCTCCTGACCACCTCCGTGCTCTCGCACTTCGAGGGAGAGCTCAAGGCCGCAACGGTGCTCATGCTGTTCGTTCCACTAGTCATGAGCTCCGGTGGCAATTCCGGATCGCAGGCGACGTCGCTCATCATCCGAGCGCTCGCCCTGGGCGAGCTGCGGGTGCGCGACTGGTGGCGCGTGGCGTTGCGTGAGATCCCGTCGGGGATGGTCCTGGGCGGGCTTCTCGGCGCGATCGGGTTCTGCCGCATCGTCATCTGGCAGAACATGGGGTGGCAGAACTTCGACCCGCATTACCTGCTCGTCGCGACGACGATCGCGTTCGCGCTGGTTGGGATCGTGACGTTCGGGTCGCTCGCAGGCTCCATGCTGCCGTTTGCACTCAGGCGGCTGGGCTTCGATCCAGCCAGCGCCTCGGCGCCGTTTGTCGCGACGCTGGTTGACGTTACCGGGCTCAGCATCTACTTCTACGTCGCCTTTATCATACTAAGGGGAACGCTCCTCTAGCTGTTAGCTGTCGCGCAGATCGTGTGGAATGAGGCCATCGCCGCCTTGGCCCGGATTACTGCGAAGGTACGCGATTGATCCCACCACAGCGATGGTGGCGAAAGCGAACCACTGGATTGCGTAGTTCATGTGCGGCCCCTCGTCCAGCGGCGGCGGCGGAATTCGCGGTGGCGCGCCGGCCGTTGTCACCTTGTTCTCCTCGAGCACCACCGCAAAGGGATAGACCGGATACGGAATGGCGCTCCTGAGCGCTCCCAGAGCGATCCATCGGTACGCCGTGGGGTGACGTTCCATCTCCGGATTGCCCGGGTAGGGAACGCTCAGCGGCCGGGCGTAGCCGAGTGCATCTATGGAGTCGGCTTCACGCCAGGTGGAGAGGTTCGTGGTGACGCCATCGGGTGCGTAGACCCAGCCGCGGTTGACGAGTACGGCGGTGTCGGTGCCGGCGATACGGACCGGCGTAATAATGTTGACGCCCGGCGATCCGTTCCTGCTCCGGTCTACGAGCGTTATCTGGTGTGCGTAGTCGTAAACGCCACGAACGTGGACCTGCTTGTAGTGGAGTGAGCTACTGTCTCGCGGCAGGGCGGCCACGGGAATCGGTGGTTCACCGAGCCGTGCGATGACTTTGGCGTTGAGCTCCCTGCGCTGGGTGAGGCGACGAAGCTGCCAGAAGCCCGAACTGACGCATATGATCGTGAAGACGACCGCGAAGGCGATGAGAAAGTAGTCGCGAACGGAGCGGCGGAGCATCCGACCAATTTACCGCAACCGCGGCGGCAGTATCGGAATGCGGCAGCGGGGGGGTGACCACCCTCTACTACCGCGTCCCGTTGCCAGCAGTAGCAACAACAGCGTTCGCAACAGATTTATCAGCACCGGCACCGCAGCTCTGCACAGGGCCATCTATGAGGGCGATGAGCGACTCAACAGGCATGGATGGCCAGTCGTCGGGGTACAACGCGAAACGACGTATGAGGTCGCGAGTCTCTGCTATGAGGCAGGGGCGCGCTGTGGCTATGCCGCCGCAGGCAGGGCGTTCGTACAAGCTCCACACCCGCCCGCGGTCATCTATTATTTCACGCAATCTCATCACAATGTCATCTCCCTGGATCGACAAAGGGGAAGGCATCCTTGTTAGGCAGGTATCAGGCCCACGAGCGCCATTTCTGCGAATACTCCAAACATCCGTCCACGGTTATCCGTGCAGGTCCACCGCCGGCTTCGGCTGCAGCTCCGCTCGGCGGCGGCTGACCAGCAGATTCAGCGCAGATTCAGAGCAGTCGCATCTGCTCACCGAGCATCTCTGGGTGAACGGTCGGGACACCCAGCATTTCCTGGATGTCACGGGCAGTACGTGGGGCGTGACCCGCGAAGAAGTTGCTGGGGTAAGCGTAAATGTCGGTGACCAAGTCGTGGATGTTTTCGATGGTTTCGCTCCAGCGGCCAAGTTCGCGGCTGCGATCCACCTGGATGCGCGAGTGGTCCACCAGGTCTCGGTTCGGTCCCATCCACCGTATGTAGCTGAACGTGGCTGTGGGACGCAGCGCTAGTTCCAGCATCCAGCGGCGTGGAACCCAGGGACCGTCCACCAGCGCTACGGCGATGCCGTGGTCGCGGAGTAGTGCCAGCACTCCCGGCGTCATCCACCCGCGGGCTCGAAATTCGATGGCGACGCGCAGATCGCGCGGAACGGGGGAAGGAAATCGACCATCGCGGGGAGCTCTTCAGGTCCGAAATCGGGACCGAGCTGCACCAGAATTGGCCCGAGCTTGCGGCCCAGCCCGCGCGCGCGCTCAAAGAACAACTCGGTGGTGTCGGTCGCATCGCGCAGCCGCGCTTCGTGTGTCACGGTCTGAGGAAATTTGAGCGCGAAGACAAAGTTGTGCGGCGTTCGATCGAACCACCCGCGCACGGTGCTGGCGGCCGGCACGGCGTAGAAGGTGGAGTCGACTTCCACGGTACCGAATCCGCGTGCGTAGGTGCAGAGAAAGTCTGCCGGACGCGTTCCGGACGGGTAAAACGGCCCGGACCAGGCTGAGTAGTTCCATCCCTGGGTTCCGATGTGGAGCGCGGCGGTCATGGCATGAATCGGCGGCCGATCGCCGCGGAAGTCAAGAGCGTGCGCCCCAACGCGGTACACTGCCACGTCAAGGCATCATCAGCTCTGCATCAGGACCGAGAACGGGCGACCCCTGGGGATTGGCACTTCCCTTGCCTTTGATAGCATGGCTAGGCATCAGTCACTTCAATCCGGGAGATCCTAATGGATAACACAAACAAGAACGACATGATCCACCACGACAACACACCTTCAGTTGGCGACGAGGTCGGTGAAGCAGCCGGTGGTATTTCCGGCGTCGTGACTGGCGCGGCGATCGGCTCCCTTGGCGGCCCGGTCGGAACGATCATCGGTGGCATCGCCGGCGCCGTGGGTGGATGGTGGGCAGGACGCGCAGTGAGTGAGGCGGCAAAGAGCTACACGCATGATGATGATTCTTTCTACCGCAGTCACTACGAAGGCTCCGATTCCAAGCTGGCGGACCGCTCCTACAACGACGTCAGCCCAGCATATCAGCTCGGCCATCTCGCCGGCCACAACCCGGACTACAGCGGCCGCTCCTTCGACACAGTCGAGCCTGACCTCCGCCGCGGATGGGACAGCAACGCTACCAAGGCGCACGGCGAATGGGATCATGTGAAGGGTTACGCGCGCGACGCATACAACCGCGCCGCGTCGTCGTCAGATCGTGCGATGGGCGCCGTGACGACGGACCGCAACGCGAGCAGCAATGCCAACAGCGGAACCACGAACGCGATACGCGATGAGGCGAACGACGCCGCCAACCGAGATTCCAAGGCGATCGACGACGCCGCGGGCTACAAGGCGTTCTAGTTCGCGACAGGACTGTGCATTAACGCGGAGCGGGGGCGGCCAGTGGCCGCC
>JBPCQO010000290.1:0-3029 GCA_050998035.1 Gemmatimonadaceae bacterium
GAACTGGGGGGCTCCCGATCGCATTACTATCCGGGTTTTGGCGCAGCGGGGTGTCGGCAGTATTGCGCTTTGCGGCTGTCCAACCGTATTGTTGTGGTACGCTGGAACGGTATACCACCAATAAGCGCCATACACAAGAGAGTACATCCATAGTGGAGCTTGCAATCGGTGCGCTCGGCATGTGGCGTACTCTGGAAACTGTCGAACTGATGCTCATCAGATGCAGCATTCCGCTAGCGGCTTTCATCGCTTGCGCCATAGCCCCGCAGCTGGTGGCACAGCAAGCCGCGCTCACTGACTCATCATACGATGTGGTGATTCGTAACGGCCGAGTGCTGGATGGTGCTGGAAACCCGTGGATTCGCGCCGACGTTGCAATCAGTAACGGCCGCTTCGTGAAGATCGGTTCCGTCCCGGGACATGGACGCGTGGAGATCGATGCGCGGGACAAATACGTCTCGCCCGGATGGATCGACATGATGGATCAGTCCGGGTCAGCGCTGCTCCGCAATCCGCTGGCGGAGAATAAGCTCCGCGAGGGGATCACGACCGCCATTGCTGGCGAAGGCGGCACGCCGGTTAGCGCGAGCAAGATCCCGGTTTATTTCCAACAGTTGGAACGGCAGGGGATCAGCATCAATTTCGGCAGCTACTTCAGTGAGACGCAGGCTCGGACCGAAGTACTGAGCGAGTCGGCGCGTGCCCCAACTTCAGCTGAGTTGGGGCGAATGCGCTCCATCATGGACACGGCAATGCGCGCGGGCGCCATGGGAATGACCACGGCGTTGATCTATCCGCCGAGCAGCTATGCTACAACGGCGGAGTTGGTGGAGGTCGGCAAGGCGGCCGCACGATACGGCGGCATCTATGCGAGCCACATCCGAGGGGAAGGGAAGGAGGTGGTGCAGTCGGTGAACGAGGCGATCAAGATCGGTGAACGGGCGGGGATGCCGGTCGAGATATTCCATCTCAAAGTTGCGTACAAGCCGGGCTGGGGCATTCTGATGGACTCGGTGCGGCAGGCAGTGGACGCGGCCCGCGCGCGCGGCGTGGATGTGGCGGCTGACATGTATGTGTATACCGCTGGCGGCACGGGACTCGAAGCGACAATCCCAAGCTGGGCGTTCGAGGGTGGGAATGACTCTTTGATGACCCGTCTGAGAAACCCGGCCATTCGTGCCCGGCTCAAGCGCGAGCAACGGACCGGCCTGCCCGGGTGGTGGAACATCATCGAAGCGTCTGGCGGATGGGGCGGCATCGTGCTCGCCAACGCGCAGAATCCCGACAATCAAAAGTACGTCGGCAAGTCGCTCGCAGAGATCGCGAAGGAGATGGGTAGGGACCCAGCGGACGCCGCTTTCGATCTGGTTGCGCAGGGCAAGGGGCGCGTAATGGCGCTGTACTACATGATGAGCGAGCCCGACATCGAGACCGCGCTGCGCTTCCCGTGGACCAGCATCGGTAGCGATGCTGGTGCGTCGCTGAAGGCGGGGGGAGGCGACGATCTGGGATTGCCGCACCCGCGCGCGTTCGGCAACGCGGTACGCGTGATAGCGCACTATGTGAAAGAGCGGAAAGTGCTCACGTTGCCAGAGGCCATTCGCAAGATGACATCGTGGCCGGCAACACGGATGCGCCTGGCGAACCGCGGCATCATAAAGGAGGGCGACTGGGCCGACGTAACGATCTTCGATCTCGCGGCGCTACAGGACCGCGCGACGTACGAGCATCCGACGGAATCTCCGGCCGGAATTGATTGGGTGCTGGTGAATGGCGTGGTCACGATTGATCACGGCAAGCACACCGGAGCCAAAGCTGGCCGAGTCATGTACGGACCCGGACGTGGTGTACCGGCCAGTGTACCGGCGCAGTAAATCCGAACTAGAGCGCAACCTTGGAGATGACGGAGATGAAAGTGAAACACGTCGGAATGGGAGCCGCGCTCGTCGCCCTCGTGGCGGCGCAGATGGTTGTACATCCGCTCGGCGCGCAACAACCACAGCAGCCGCCCGACCTCGCTGCGTTGGATCAGTACGTCGCGCGTGCGGCGCGCGATTGGCATGTTCCGGGACTGGCCATCTCCGTGGTGAAGGACGACTCGCTCGTGTTTGCCAAAGGCTACGGTGTGATCGAAACCGGCAAGCCAGCACCAGTTACTGAGCACACTCGCTTCGCGATCGGGTCTACTACGAAAGCGATGACCACGGCTGCGCTCGCAATGCTGATCGACGAGGGTAAGGTACACTGGGACGATCGTGTGATCGATTACCTGCCGGACTTTCGGTTGTACGACTCCTATGTCACCCGCGAAATTCGAATTCGGGACCTGCTCACACATCGCAGCGGGCTGCCTGGGACGGACCTGCTCTGGGCCGTTCCGGAGAATGTATCCTCGCTGCCGGAAATGGCGCGGCGGCTGCGTTACGTGATACCGGAATCTTCATTTCGCTCGCACTGGGATTATCAGAACGTGGTATTCGCCATCTCCGGCCTGATCGTCGAGCGCGTGTCGGGGATGCCGTGGGAGACGTTCGTCCGTACCCGGATCTTCACTCCCCTGGGCATGAACGAGAGCGAGCCGCTGGTGTCGGCGATCACGGGCAAGCCAAACGTCGCCGTGCCGCACGCGGAGGTTCACGACAGCATCCAAGTAGTCCCGGTACGTAGCACGGACGTCATCGCGCCGGCGGGCTCCGTGTGGTCGAGCGTGGCTGACATGTCGAAGTTGATACGTTTCATGCTCGACAGCGGGCGCGTCGGGACGAACCGACTCATCAAGCCCGCGACTTTCAACGAGATCATAGCACCCCAGATCCGCGCACCGATGGAGGAGTACCCGGCGCTGGAACTCGCGCGACCGCACTTCTTCAGCTACGGGCTGGGGTGGTTCGTGCAGGACTACCATGGGACAACGGTGTGGATGCACACTGGCAGCATAGACGGGATGTGCGCGATCATAGGTCTCATTCCTGAGAAGCGGATCGGCGTCTACGTGCTCGAGAACCTGGACCATGCCGAACTCAGGCATG
>JBPCQO010000004.1:0-5727 GCA_050998035.1 Gemmatimonadaceae bacterium
CGTGGATCGGGGTCGCAGGCAAGCTCGGCTCCTCGCACGTCGTCTTCTGGCTGCTCGCCCTCACGCTGTTCTACCTGCCATCCGCAGCCGTGGTGATGTACCTCAACCGGCTGATGCCGCTCGAGGGTGGGCTGTACCAATGGGCGAAGCTCGGCTTCAACGAGACCGTCGGCTTCATGCTCGCGTGGAACCTGTGGCTGTACGTGATCATGAACACGTCCGAGATTGGCCTGCAGTGCGCGACTTACGTCTCGTACGCCGTGGGGCCGAGTGCGGCGTGGATGACGACGAGCACGTGGTTCGTGGCGCTTTCGTCAGCCGTGATTCTGGCACTGATGATTGTGGCGTCTACGATTGGTTTGTCGGTGGGAAAGTGGGTGCACAACATCGGTGGGATAATGATGCTTATCATCTTCGGCGCCTTGGTGCTGCTCCCCCTGTTCGGCATATACACGGGTCGTCTGCACGAATATCACCCATTCCGTACCAGCATCCCCCCGTTTTCATTGTACAATCTGAACATCCTGGGCAAGCTGGGCTTCGGCGCGCTCGGCGGTTTCGAGTACGTCGCGATCCTCGCCGGCGAGACCAGGTCTCCGGCGCGAGCAGTCGGACGATCAGTGCTCATCGCAGCTCCGATCATCGCGCTGATGTTCGTCCTCGGGACGAGCACCGTCGTGGCCTTCATCCCGACGAAAGACATTGACCTCGTTGGACCGCTGCCCCAGGTACTCCGCGCAGGCTTCGGCCCACTCGGAATGGCCAGCCAGCTCGTAACCCTGGCGATCCTGATGACACTGGCGATGCGAGTGGCGCAGACCAGCGTGAGCTTCACCGCCGTGACGCGCTTGCCCATGGTTGCCGGGTGGGACCGGCTGCTTCCAGCGTGGTTCAGCCGACTGCACGCAACGTACAAGACGCCGGTCAATTCGATCGTGCTCGTGGGAGCGTGCGCGTTTGGGATAGCGCTGCTGAGCCTCATTGGCACCGGGCAGGCGGAAGCGTTCCAGCTCCTCTTCAACGCCGGCGGTATCTTCTACGCGCTGACCTACGTTGTGATGTTCGCCATCCCGCTGTTCGGCCTGCGCGGGCTTACGCCGCGGCCACCGGTGTGGCTGATGCTCGCGTCTCTGTCCGGGCTTCTGATGACACTGATCTACGTGGTACTGTCGGTGGTCCCCATCATCAAAGTGGACAGCGTGGCCGCGTTCGCGTTCAAGATATCACTCGTGATTGTCGCGGCGAACGTGGCCGGAATCTGCATCTTCGCATCGGCGCGCCGGCGGTCGGCACGGGTTGCAGGTACGGTGGCGTAGCGCCGGAGCTCTGGCGCTGTTGCACCAGGCCCGACCCTCGCGCCAGCTTTCCTTACCAGACCGATAGAGGGTGCGCACGACCTGGGATGGAAATGCTGGACGCGTTCAGCGCCGAGCTTAGGCACTGGCTAAGGTCCGTGAACATCGTAGGAATATCAAGGACCGCGAGTGCACTGATCACTGCCTCAGTCCGGCTCGCCGCGGCAGAAGCGACTGAGCGGTCCTCGCTCACGTCCGAGTAGATCCCGGGGCGATACTTGCGTAATTCGTCACTGCTCCCCATTAGGAGATCCAGGGTATTCCGCAACTGGATCGGGTCGAGACGCCTGGGGCCAACTTCGCAGAGGCGGTATTGCAGGGCTGGAAATGCGAGGGCTGGTCTCGCTCGGAGCGCAAGGCGCACGGCGGACTACCAGGTCAAGGTAGGACTCTTCTGTATCTGTCACCAGCGCGGGAGGTCTGGTACCAGACCCCGGTAGGTGATACTTGCATTTGTCAGAAAAACACCCTATGTTTTCTGACATTCCAGGAGTATGCAGCATGCCACAAACCATTGCTGGGAAAGTACTTAGCAGAGTATATGGCAGGGGGAAGGGTACCGTCGTAACCCCAGCCGATTTCCTCGATATTGGAGGGCGGGCTGCGGTGGACCAGGCATTGTCGCGCCTAGTGAAGCGGGGTGTCCTTCATCGCTTGGGCCGCGGGATGTACCACTATCCCAAGGCAAGCCCAAAGTTCGGCCCCATGGCGCCCCCGCTTGATGCTGTCGCTCGGGCAGTCGCCCGCAAACGTGGTGTGCGATTACAGCCCACCGGTGCGAAGAGTTCCAATGCATTGGGGCTCTCGACCCAGGTTCCTGCGCAGGCTACCTATCTCACCGACGCGCCGTCTAGCTCGATCAAAGTGGGGAAGCAGACGGTAGTCCTCAAGCATGCAGCACCTCGCCGGCTCATAGACGCCGGATCCACGCCAACTGCCGTCATCGAGGCGCTACGTCATTTGGGGCAAGATGGTGTCACGGACGCCGTGGTCGCACGGCTTGCAAGGACGCTCTCAGTCAGGGACAAGGCCGATCTCGCGCGTGCCCGTCGCCGGGCACCGACGTGGATGCATCCCGCCCTGAGTGCGATCACCGGTGATCCTTCTCAGACGCGCCGGCGCCGCAAGTCGAGCGCCGGATGAACACGATCGCCGAACTATCATCGACGGATCGTCGCGACCTCTTCACTGAAACGGCCGCCCGGCAAGGTATCGGGTCGGCGACCGTGATCGAGAAGGACTACCGGGTGTGTTGGACGTTGAGCCGCCTGTTCTCGTCCGCACAACACCGGTGGCCCGACATGGTGTTCAAGGGCAGAACATCTCTCTCGAAGGCCTACAACGCGATTCGTCGATTCTCTGAGGACATTGATCTGTCGCTCGGCCGCGGCGCATTCGGTTTCATGGACGACGCTGCGTTCATGTCCCTCGGAACCAACAAACGCGATGCCGCGACTAACGAGCTGCTGGCGAGGGGTGCTGCCCTTGTTTGCGGCCCACCCGCGGACGCACTGGAGACGGACTTCACGACCGGCCTGCGCGATGTACAGGGCTCCTGGGCTCTGCGCCGGCCGGATGGGGCTGACCGGAACCGCGCCCAGACCCTCACGTTCGAGTATCCACGAAGTCTGGAGGCCGGCTCGTACGGGCCTGATGCGTACATCCGGCCTGCGGTGCTGCTGGAGTTTGGTGTACGGGCCGACACGTGGCCTGCGGAGTGGCGGCCCGTTGTCCCGTACGCTGCGGAGGCATTCCCCGATCTGTTTCCGACCGCTCGCGCAACTGTATCAGCGCTCAGCATTGTTCGCACCTTTTGGGAAAAGGCGACGATTCTACACGCGGAGCACTATCGCGATGCTGCCAAGGCACTTCCAGAACGGCTGTCGCGGCACTATTACGACCTCGCGGTGCTTGCTGCCGGCCCGTTCGGCGACCGCGCGTTGGCAGATGCTGATCTCCGCGCTGCTGTGGTCGAGCACAAGGCGCTCTTCTTTTCGTCCGGGTGGGCGCGATACGATCTCGCCGTACCAGGAACATTCCAGCTTCTACCGTCAGAGGGGCATGCGCGAAGTCTGGAGCGTGATTATCATCGCACCCGCGAGATGCTATTTGACGATGCGCCGCTGTGGGCTGACATCATCGGCGCGCTTCGGACAGTGGAGCACCAGATCAACCGAGTTGAATAAACGCGCCCAGCAGGCGACACAGCCAGCACCCCGAAACCGGCGCGAGTGCGATAAAATCGCACGCAGCGGAACTCTTAATAAGCCGACTGTGTTCGTCGTGCCGCAGGCAACCATTGAACCCGACTTCCGGGCACAACTTCAACAACCACTGGGCCGACATAACGAGTGCTACAGCCTTGGGGCTCACGCCATGCCCGCTGTACAAGATCACCGGCTGGCATCTCTGCCACACGATGGAGCCGCGAGAAAAAGAAAGGAGCGGCACAACAAAAAGGTTGTTGTGCCGCTCCCAAATGGATAGGGAGGGGATTGAACCCCCGACACGCGGATTTTCAGTCCGCTGCTCTACCAACTGAGCTACCTAGCCGAGCCATTTCGCGGGCACCCCTAAAGAGTGATCTCCGCTGTCCCGCAGCCCTGGCCCGATCCGTACCGAGCTACGAATCGAATCAGGAGCGAGCCTCAAGAATTTACTGATGTTGCGGACGCAACGGTACCGCTCCTGGCCCGCCTCTTCCGCCATGGCCGCGGGCGCCTGGTCCACCAGTGCCCAAACACCTCGGGTAGCCCCGGAGCGGGCATACCGTATGTCAGTCGTGACGACCCGCTGGGGCGCCCGTAAACGGAACACCACTTGCTCAATAAATGTGTCACTTGGGCTGTCCTGGGCGGACACGACGCTGAGCGGTCCAATTTGCCGCTTGAGATTCTATTATCTCTGCGATCTCCGCAATACCAACAGCGCAAGACCCACAACTGTACCGAGGTGCTGTAATGGCTGACGAACGGAACACCCGCAACGAACCCGGTGATGCCGCGCGCACTACCCCACGCGTCGCACCTCTCAGCGACCTGGGAGCCTTCCAGGTCGCTGATGGATTTCCTGATCCGCGCGGGTGGGACGTCATCGCATCCGACGGGATGAAGGTGGGCAAGGTGCACGAGTTGATCGTGGATACCGGCACCATGCGCACGCGGTATCTGGATATCCGGCTCGATACAGACATCGCGGGCGATGGCGATGATCGCGATGTCCTGCTCCCCTCGGGTGCGGCACGATTAGACGATCGCGACGATCACCTCGTGCTCGATTCCATGACGACGGCCCAGATCGCGGCGCTCCCCGTGTATGCGCACGGAGACATCACGCGCGAGTACGAGAACTCGGTACTGAGCAGCATGCCTGGGGGGATGCCGGGAAGCGTTGCTGCCGGAGCGACCCGTGCAACTGCACCCGCCGCGCCACCCAACACGCCGTCAGCTGATGACGACTACTACTCGAGCCATCACTTCGACGACAGTCGTTTCTCCGCCCGCGGCGGAACTGCTGAGCAGAGCGCAGATACCACGCGACTGATCCGATCCGAGGAAGAGCTCACCATCGGCAAGCGGCAGGTCCGGTCGGGCGAGATTGACGTGCATAAGACAGTCGAGACGGAGCACGTGCAGCGCCCCGTGACGCTCACTCGCGAAGAGGTCACCATCGAACGTCGGCCCGTGTCTGCCGAGCGAATTGCCAGCGGCGATATGGGGATCCAGGAGACCGACGATGAGATCCGCATTCCCGTGATCGAGGAAGAGGTCGTCATGGAGACGCGCTCAGTCGTGAAGGAGGAGATCATCATCCGGAAACACGATGTGACCGAGGAGAAGATCGTTGAGGCCGACCTGCGCAAGGAGCGGATCGACATCGACAACAACTCAACAACAACTCAACAAGGGCATCAGAATGACAGGACGTGATGATGACCGGGGCGAGCGTGCGCGCGACGGCACCGACATCACCAACGATACCGATAACACCGCCAGCGCAACGGACACCGCACGCTCGGACGAGAGTACGGCCAGTCTGATGGCCAACAACATGCGCCACAATCTGGACGACGGAGGCGCTGGGCTGGCTGTGGGCGAGGGCGTCGGAGGCATCGGTGGTCTCGCAGCGGGCGCCGTGATCGGATCGTTCGCGGGCCCGGTTGGCACGGTGATCGGCGCGATCGCAGGGGCGGTAGGCGGCTGGTGGGCCGGACGCGAGGTGGCGGAGACTGTCGAGAACTATCCTACGGGCGCTGACGCGCACTACCGCAATCGCTACGAGTCGGACTCAGCCGATACCCGCAGTCGGTTCAGCTCATATGATGAGGCACGTCCACTGTACCAGTTGGGGCACATCGCCGCTCACAACCCAG
>JBPCQO010000020.1:0-4518 GCA_050998035.1 Gemmatimonadaceae bacterium
CCCGCGTGATCGGGTACTCGGCCAAGACAGTGCCGGTAACGCTCACATCGGGAAGTACGATCAATCAGGACTTCACCCTCGCGGTGAACGCACTACGCCTCGGCGAGGTCGTCGTGACCGGCGCCGGTACCAGCACCACGCGTGAGAAGCTCACGACGACGATCAACACCGTTGATAGCTCGGCGCTCCGCCGCGCCACGCAGCCGCAGAACATCGTGTCGGCACTGGCTGCTCAGGCGCCGAACGTTCACGTTAATACCCAATCGGGTGAGCCTGGCGCTTCTGCTTATATCCAGATCCGCGGCGCATCTTCGGTGACGGGTACCAACCAGCCGCTCTTCGTCGTTGACGGTCAGCCTATCGACAACTCGACAATGTCTACCATGGGTGGTAATCAGTCGACTGTGGCGACCAACCGAGCTTCGGACATCAACCCGGCTGACATCGAGTCGATCGACATCCTCAAGGGTGGTGCAGCAGCAGCGATCTACGGTGCACGCGCAGCTAACGGCGTTGTGCTCATCACCACAAAGCGAGGTCGTTCCGGCCCGACGCGCTACACGTTGAGCTCCACAGAGACGTTCGACCACGCGGTTCTGCCGAACCTGCTACAGACGGGCTTCGCTCAAGGCTCAGCTGGTAAGACAGCAACGTGTGCGGCGTTAAACTGCGCCGTGACTTCGTTGTCCTGGGGAGCACCTGTCATGGCTGGAACCCCCGTGTACAATCACGAGGCTGAGCTGTTCGACACTGGCCTTACGGCGGATAATAATCTCCAGATCTCAGGTGGGAGCGATCGTACAACCTTCTTCGTTTCTGGAAGTCTCCTGAACCAGAACGGTTATATCGTTGGTCCGAACAACAAGTACAACCGCGCTTCTATTCGCCTCAAGGGGACGCAGCAGGTCTCGTCCAAGCTCAACGTTAGCGGTAACATCGACTACGTCGATACGCGCGGCAAGTACGTGCAGAAAGGCTCTAACACGTCGGGCCTCATGCTCGGCGCACTGCGTACACCGCCGAACTTCAATAACACGGACTACCTGACAGCTGATGGCCTACAGCGGCCATACCGCTTCCCGAATCCAGCAAGCCAGCAGGCGCTTCTTGGGGCCACGTACTACGACAATCCGTTCTTCGCGCTCAACAACCCTGCGAACCGCAGCGAACTAGGCCGCTCGATTGCTAACGTCAATGCCGATTGGAATCCGATCGGCTGGCTGAACATCAAGGAAACGCTGGGCGGCGACTACTACAGCGACTATCGCATTGAGGGACTGCCAATCACGTCGGCCTCTGACAAGCTCGGCAGCGTGGCCCGGGATGACAACAACAATCTCGAGATCGACAACAACCTGGTTGGCACGGCAACGCACACGTTCAGCGAAAACGTTGACGGTACCCTGACTGTCGGTCAGAACCTCAATTCTCGCCGCTATCGTAATAACCTCGATCTTGGTGACAAGCTTATTGCTCCAGGGATATTCGTCCTCCAAAATACGCTGAGTCAGGTCGATCAGGAGTCTCGTTCGCTCCGCCACATTCAGGGCTACTTCGGTCAGGCCGAGGCTACGTTCTACCACCAGCTCACCGTCAATGTTGGTCTTCGGAACGACGGGTTCTCCACTTTCGGTCAGTCCAACCCGCGCGCGAACTACCCGAAAGCGAGCGCCGCCTGGACGTTCAGCAACCTGCTCAACGGTGGTGACAGGACCGGCATCTTCTCGTACGGCAAGCTGCACTTAGCCTATGGTGAGACCGGTAAGGAGCCGCCCACGTACGCTGCAGTCAACGCGCTTAGTCTGACCAACACGTTCGGCCTCGGTGGTTACGGCGATGTCTTGAACTCAACGCAGGCCGGCAACGGTGGTGTGTCGAGCTCGCTCACTCTTGGCAATCCCAACCTGCGGCCAGAGCGTGACCGCGAGACTGAGGTGGGTGGTGACTTCGCGTTCTTCAATTCCATGGCCGACCTCTCGGCGACCTACTACAAGAAGCGTTCGAGCGACGTCATCCTGCGGGTTCCGATCAGCGGATCGGTGAGTGGTGCCATCGCTCAGTACGAGAACGCGGCTCAGCTGACCAATGAAGGTGTCGAGATGACGCTCAACCTGCACCCGATCCAGAGGGAGAATGCAGCGTGGGATATTGGCGTTCAGTACGGCCGCAACCGCGGCAATGTGGTGAGTCTCTCTGGCGCTCAGTTCATCGCGTACAATACTGAAGGCTTCCTCGGCTCAATCGGCTCGTCCACGGTCGGCTTCGCGCCTGGTGTGATCCGCGGAAGCGACTTCGTTCGCTGCGGCCGCGGTCTGATCCTATCGGACGGAACCAACGTCGATGCGGCGTGCGGCACAGCGCCTAAGAACGCACTCTACCTCGCAGCCACTGGCCAGCCTGTCGCGGATCCGACGGACCGCGTTATAGCCGATCCGAACCCGAAGTACACGATGTCGTACAATACATCGCTCAAGTTGTGGAAGAAGCTTTCTTTCTCCGCGCTTCTTGATGTTCGGAAAGGCGGCTCCGTGTGGGATGGTACGCGCGGCATCCTGGACAACTTCGGCACTGGCAAGGACACCTACATTCGCACGCAGCAGGGCGTATTCGGCCAGAACTTTCTGACAGATGTGTACCCGACGGTTGCGGGACCTGGCAAGGGAGTTGTGGCGTTCAAAAACCCTGGCGATTGGCAGAAGTGGTTCACTGGAACCGGCGGTGGCTTCGGTCCTGTTACGGAGCAGTTCGTCGAAGACGGCAGCTTCGTCAAGCTCCGCGAGTTGGGAGTGACCTACACACTGGACCAGCCCTTCGTTCGGTCGCTCACGAGCTTCAGCAGCGCTGACATTCGCATCGCTGGAAGGAATCTGCATACCTGGACGAAATACAAGGGATATGACCCTGAGGCTAACATCGGCGGTGGTGAATTCCTTACCCAGGGTTTGGATTACTTCATCAATCCGCAGTCGCGCTCTTTCGTGATCTCGGTCAGCCTCAACCGCTAAAGCAACCAAGGAGAGATTGAAGTGATAACACCACGAACATCACGCAAGCTGGCGGCCCTGGCCGCACTGAGCCTCGGGCTCAGTGCGGTCGGATGCCATGGCGACTTCCTGACGGGCGGCGAGCTCACGGCCGATCCGAACCGTCCAACGACCGCCACAAGCAAGAACCTATTCACAACGATCCAGAGTAATCTCGTCGCGTACTGGGCCAGCGATCCATCGCGCGTCACCGCGATTTATGCCCAGCAGGGCTCCGGGAATAGCCGGGCATATCTGGCGCTGGATCAGACGTACGCGCAGACTCAGCAGACGACGAATGGGACTCACACGGCGCTGTACACGGCCGGTGGCCTGGTCGACATCAATGCCCTCGAGGCGAAAGCAAATTCGGCGCACGATTCTCTGTTCCTGGGGATCGCTCAGATTACTGAAGGGGCGCTGATGGGCACTGGGGCCGATCTCTTCGGTGACCTGGTGTACAGCCAGGCGCTCAAGGGGACGCCTAATCCCAAGCTCGATACGCAGGCGCAGGTTTACGATTCTGTCCAGAAAGTGATTGCTGCTGGCATCAAGAACCTGCAATCATTCCATGCCGGAGGTACGAATCCAGGACCTGGGTCATCTGATCGCGTGTACGGTGGGGACGCGAGCAAGTGGATCGCCCTCGGGCATACGCTCAGTGCAAGGTTTTACATGCACACGGCAAGCACGCTGAACGCGGGCAGTCATCAGGCTTTTCTCAATGCTCTCGCTCAGGCGAAGCAGGGAATTATGAGCGACGCTGGTAACTACAACGCTCCGTTCACAATAACGAGCGGTGAAGAGAATCTCTTCTACCAGTTCAACGACGTACAACGCGGCGACCTGTCGCCCAATCCGTTCCTGGATTCGCTGCTGATTGCGCGGAATGATCCTCGCGACAACCTGTACTACCAGCACGATAAGAAGGGTCAGTTATCCGACTACAGCGATGCGGTGCAGGCACCTGACTATAAAACGCCACTCGTGACGCATGAGGAAAACAACCTGATCGTCGCCGAAGCATCATACCGCGTCGGAGATGAGGGCGCAGCACGGGACGCGCTCAACGTTGAGCGCAAGGATGCTGGGCTGGCGGTCTACAGCGGCCCCGGCGGGATGCCTCTCCTGAACGACATCCTCACCGAGGAGTACATCAACGACTTCATGCTTGGCCAGGAGGCGTTCATTCTGTACCGGCGCACCTGCACGCCGAACCTGGTGCCGAACAGCAGCACGACAAAGATCCCGGGTCGGCTGTTCTACGATGCTGATGAGCAGCAGACTAATACCAACATCAGCCCCGCCGGACAGGGAAATAACGGGTACACGAGTACTCTACTTCCACCGAAGAAGATCTCGGACGGGACTGGCGCGGCCTGCCTTGGGCAGTAGTGGGAGCCCAATAGGCCAGCTTCGCTGATCGGGTTCAGGCAGCACACAGTAGGTATACAGCAAGTAGGCGTGCGTGGGGGGGGGGAGGGGGGGGGGAGGG
>JBPCQO010000029.1:0-11614 GCA_050998035.1 Gemmatimonadaceae bacterium
GTGTCGGCACGGTGGCGGAAGCTGGCAGATGATCCACGAGCTCCGTCGTGACGCGCGGATCACTTAGGGTCTCCTTGATGAGCCGCGTGTACTCAGCGTCGTTTGGCTGCGTCGCCGCTGGGGCGACGCTCTGTGCCGACAAACATGGCGCGAGTGAAGCGCCCACTACGATGGCGCACGCAATACGGCGCATTGACTCAAGACTACCAGTCATTTTGAACTCCCTTGGCTGCTTTAACGGTCATGCGAACCAGGCACGTGGCAACTGTGTGCCGCGTGCCTGCTGATATGAGCTTGCCTACTGCGCCTTCGACGCGCCGCCCGTCACACGATTTATCGGCGCAGGTCTCGGCTCGAACTTGAATGGATGCTTCTGCAGCGAGTCGAGCGCGACCTGTACCGCGCGCTCGAGCTGCCGATCGTGGCCGGCGATCATGTCGGCGGGAGTATTCACGACCTCGACATCCGGCGTGATTCCTTCGTTCTCGATTGACCACTTGCCATCGACGTCGTAGAAGGCGAGGTCAGGCGCCGTCATGCCGCCGCCGTCGATGGTTGCGGGTACACCGATCGTGCCGACAAGTCCGCCCCATGTTCGCGTCCCCACCAGCGGACCAACACCGGCCTTCCTAAAGTAATACGGCATGGCATCACCGCCCGACCCGGCCGACTCATTGATGACCATCACCTTGGGACCCTGGATGCCCACCATCGGCATCGTGTATGACTTGCCGGCGCGCTCCGCGAAATAGCCCATCAACTTACGGCTGAGCTGATCGATGATGTAATCCGCCACTGTACCGCCCTGATTGTACCGCTCGTCGATAATAGCGCCAGCCTTGTCCTGCTGCGCAAAGAAATAGCGATTGAACGCCGTGAAGCCGCCAGCGCCCGTATTAGGAAGCCATACATACGCGAGACGGCCACCCGAGAGCTTGTCCACGAGCTTGCGGTTACCGTCGACCCACGCTTGCGTTCTGATCGACTCGTCCGACGCGACTGGTACCACCGTCACCAGGCGTGATCCGGCCTCCGTTGGCGCGCTGCTCACGCGCAGTGTCGTCTGCCTGCCCGCCGTTCCGATGAAGAGGCTGTACAGATTCACCGTTGACGTGAGAGGCTGCCCATTCACTTCGAGCAGGTAGTCTCCAACCTTCACGTTGAGACCAGGCAGGTCGAGCGGCGCGTGCAGTTGCGGATTCCAATCTCCGTTTGTGTATATGCGGGTTATCCGGTAGCGGCCGTTCTCGACGGCGAAGTCAGCGGCGAGCAAACCTACCGACTCGTGCACCGTGTCGGGCACGTCACCCGGACCGCTGGTATAGGAGTGACCGACCGTCAGTTCGCCTCCGACGGACGCCATGAGATAGGCGAGGTCGTCGCGATGCTCCACGTACTTTACCATTGGTTGGTACTTCTTGTAAATCGCGTCCCAGTCGTTGCCGTGCATTCTCGCGTCGTAGAAGAACTCGCGCTGGAGCCGCCACATCTCCGTGAATATCTCGGCCCACTCCGCGTGCGGATCGACCAGAGTCTCCATTGAAGCTGTGTTCAACACACCTTCACCGACCTTCGCCGGCTTTCCCGCAGTTACGATTCCCCATGTGCGGCCAGCTCTGTAGAGCAACATCTTCCCGTTTTGAGAAAGCGCGAAGGACTGAATCCCTTCGAGCATTGGCACCCCCTGCTCAGTCGCGACCTGATACAGATACAGCTTCAGGCCACCGCGACCTTCCGATGGCGCCACCGTGTAGTAAAACGTTCCCGGTGCCCCAGCCATGAGTCCGGCATACACGCCGGGCGGAATGTTAAGCGGCACGATTCGGCGGTCTATTTCGTCCATATCGATGCGAAACGCCGACGTGGCCGCGCCGCTTCTCGCGCGCGCTGGTTGAGCAGCCTGCTGAAGAGAATCTTTCGAGGCGCGCGGAGCCGGGCTTTGCTTCACTGCGCTTCTGGTGACAAACGTAGGCGCTGCGGCGCTGGAGTCCTTAGCCTGCTGTACCTTGGCGGCTTCCTCCTCCGAATGCGGCAGGACCGGAGATGCTCCATTCGCACTCAGTACCACCGCATACACGCTGCGACTGTACGTTTGCCCCATCGCACTCATGTCTACCCACCCGCTCTTGAGCGCCCAGTCGGTGCTCGCCAGAAAGTAGAGATACTTGCCATCCTGATCAAACGCCGGTGAGATCGCGTCTACCAGCCCGTCGCCTAAGCGCCGAGTCGTCGAACTGGCAGTCGAGTAGAGAAAAATCGATCGCATCTGATTCATGAGCGACTTGGAATACGCAACCCATTTGGAATCGGGAGACCACACCGCGTCAAAGCCGCGCCCCGGGGTGTCGTACGTATCGGTATCAACCTTGGTAAAGCGACCACTCGCAACATCGACGATCCACAGATTGCCATAATTATCGCGAATGACCATGGATCGTCCGTCGGGAGACCAGTTGATCTCTGAGAAGAACGCGTGAGATGGCAGCGCTATCACACGCGGCTTCGTCGCACCGGCCTGATCGCCGATCATCAACTGGTATTCGCCGCTTATATCCGATAGATACGCGATCTGCGCTCCATCAGGCGACCACGCGGGACTACGTTCGTGCGCGTTTGAAGAGTGTGTAATGTTTCGGTACTCACTGCCCTTCGCCGACATCGTGAAGATGTCGCCGCGAGCCTCGAACACAGCACGTACGCCGGTCGGAGAAAGACTCCCATCCGCGATCAGCGCGCTCACGTTCTTCATCTGCGGCTGCGCCCATGGGAAACTGCCCGTAACGTTGACGACGACCTGGTGCGACTGTCCCGATTTCATGTCCAACAGGTGAACGTAGCCCGCCTGCTCGTACGCAATCTCTCCGGAACCGGCGGATGCGCTCATGATGTCGAAGTCGGTGTAGTGCGTCAGCTGCGTCAGCTTTTTGCTATCGAGATCGTAGCTGTAGAGATTAACTGTCCGATCGCGATCCGACAGGAAGTAGACCGTGTTTCCGATCCACATCGGTCCGGTATCGTTGCTGTCCGTCCACGGCAGCGTCGTCTAGGAGTAATCACCAAGGGTGACTACGTGTATGGGCTGCGTGCGCCCTCCGCGATAGCGGCGCCACTGACTACCCTGGTTCTCCGACCAGGCACCTGCGAACAATCCGACGGATAGCGGTTGGTACGCCATCCGTTTTCCATCAGCTGAGTAGCTGCCGGTGAACGCGCGAGGAAGCGGAATGGCTTCGGGCATTCCTCCGTCCGCCGACACGGTCCAGAGCCGGAAGAACGAATTCCCGGCAGGCGTGGGAAGCGTGGCCCGGCTCGACGCAAACAGCACCCGACGACCGTCGGGCGTCCAGCCGCGGACGTAATCTGCGCCGGGGTTGTACGTCAGACGGCGCGGCTCACCACCGATTGCAGGAACTACGTACACGTCTGCATTTCCGGCGACGATGGAAGTGTACGCGATCCAGTTGCCGTCTGGCGAGAAGTACGGGTTCGATTCGACCGATGTCGTCGCCGTGATCCGGCGAGCCGGCCCACCCGTCCGTGACACGGTCCAGATATCTGCACCGTATTCGAAAGCAATCAACGTGCTGCTGACCGTCGGACGTCGAAGGAGGCGCGTGCCTCCCGCTTCGGCCAAAGCACTTGACCCGCCAGCGGCAATCGCGCTCACGCGCAGGGGGACACGGGTAGACGCGGCCGGCAACTGCTGGGCCGCAACCGGGCCCGCAGCGAGCGCAAGCATGAAGATGCTCGCCGTCGAAGCAAGGACGGATGCGAGTCGAGGCGTCGCCCGCCGCAAAGAGACAGAATTCGGAGAGATCGTTTTCACGGTAGGTTTCGTCCTGTGCGAGGCGGCCCGGCACTAGGGTCGGACCCAAATGGTATACCGCTCTTGTATGCCAGCGGGAACGTGGCTTAATATGTGATTATCAAGCACACTGTCAACCTCCATACCACCATGAACTCACCCACCCTTCGTCACCGTATCAGCAAGTGGACCAGGAGCAGACTCGGCGCGATTCCGTTGGGCCTGCTTGTTAGTACCGTCGCACTCGCAGGGACGGCAACAGCACAGGGACGGGGATTCACAATCGACGACGCCATGAGCGCGCCCTTTCCCAGCGCTCTTACAGCCGCGCCTGCAGGAGGGCGCGTCGCGTGGATCTTCGACGCGCAGGGCAGCCGCAACATCTGGATTGGCGAGCCGGCGGGAGCGGGAGCATTCAAGCCCAGACAGCTGACGAGGTTCACAGGCGACATTGGCATTGAGATTGGTACGCCAATCTGGACTGCCGACGGAGAGCGAGTCTTCTTCGAGCGGGGAGGCGAGCCAAACCCGCAGAGCCTGCCACTCGGCACGCCACACGAGCAGCTCTGGACCATGGCGCTGTCGGACACCGCGCCGACGGTGATTGGCGACGGGACCGGACTGGTGGTCGCCCCCAAAGGAAGGAGCGTCGCATACACTGCCGGGAACTCGATCCTGCTCGCGGCGATCGACGGCAGTGGCAAGCCACAACCTGTAGTTAAAGACCAGGGGAGAGTTGCATCGCTTGCGTGGTCTCCAGACGGCTCACGCATCGCGTTCGTCAGCGCTCGCGGAACGCACAATCTGATCGGCGTTTACGACGTGGCAAAAAAGTCGCTCATGTGGCTGGCGCCGAGTGTAGATCGTGACGCGAGCCCCATCTGGTCGCCGGATGGTGCCCGCGTCGCCTTCATCCGGATGCCGGCATCGACACCTGGTCCGTTCTCCTCGACCCAAACGGCCGCACCGTGGTCGATCTGGGTGGCCGATCCCGCGACGGGAATGGGCCACGAGTTGTGGCGTGCCAGTGCGGGTGCCGGAAGCCGCTTCTACCCACTCGAAGGCAACCAGGCCTTCCTATGGGGCGCAGACGACCAAATAGTCTTCCCGTGGGAAGGTACGGGCTGGGTCCACCTTTACAGCATCTCCGCAAACGGCGGCGCACCCAAGCTGCTCACGCCTGGCAACTTCGAGATTTTCAGTGCGGATCTCAGTCCAGACCGGCGCAACGTGGTGTATTCCGCCAATCAGGACGACCTGGACCACCGCCACATCTGGGAAGTAGCGGTCGCGGGTGGAGCCCCGACAGCGATCACCACTGGCGCAACGATCGCTGATCTCCCGGTTTACGCGAGCGACGGCCGCTCGATCGCCTTCCTGTACGCAGATGCGCAAAACCCAATGCGACCAGCTACGGTCACACGCTCCGGCGTCCGCTTCAGCGCAGCGAAGGATTTCGCCCCTCAGACGCTCCCTGCAGTTTATCCGGGAGTCGAGTTCGTCACGCCGCAGCAGGTAATCTTCCGGTCGCCGGACGGAATGATGGTGCACGGTCAGCTCTTTCTCCCGCCCAAGGAGTCGCGCAACACCAAGCATCCCGCGTTGCTCTTCTTTCATGGCGGCCCCTATCGCCAGATGCTTCTCGGCGCCAATCCGATGGGTGCGTATTCGTACATGTATGCGGAGAATCAGTATTTCGCGAGTCGCGGCTACATAGTGCTATCCGTCAACTACCGAGGTGGCACGGGTTACGGCCTGGATTTCCGAGTGCCGCCGCATTTCGGGCCAGACGGGGCAAGCGAATTCAACGACGTCATGGGCGGCGCCAACTACCTCAACAGCCGTCCCGACGTGGACTCCAAGCGAATGGGCGTCTGGGGCGGCAGCTATGGCGGCTACCTCACGGCACTCGCCCTTGCCCGCGCATCCAATACCTTCGCCACCGGCGTCGACTACGCTGGCGTGCACTCATGGAGTGGCATATTGAAGGCCTACGCAGCCGGGGGAACGCAATCCGCGACAGATAGCACAGCATGGGCTTCGTCACCACTATCCTCGATCAATGATTGGCGTTCCCCGACGCTCGTGATCCAGGCTGACGACGACCACAATGTTCCGTTCGATCAGACAGTCATGCTGATGACCGAATTGCGCGCGCACAAGATCCCGTCCGAGTTGATCGTCATCCCCGACGAGATCCACGATCTGTTGCTGCACCGTTCGTGGCTGACGTACTTCCACGCGCAATCGGATTACCTGGATAAGCATCTGCTGCACTAACAGTGCGCTTGCAGATTGTGCATTGAGCCGAGGTGGTCCCGAGGATCGGCCGCCTTTGCTTTTTGCTATTTACGGTGCCGAAAGAACAGTTTAGCCACGAGGAAAGCAACCGCGGCGACAAGGATTATGATCGGACTTCAGTTGCCGAACATGATTTAAGCCGTAAGAGTGAGCACGAGCATTCCCTTCAATCGGCGCGGGTCAGCCCGGCCCGTTACCGGCGCTACTTCCGGCCGGCTCTTTTTTTCGTTCCAACAGCGGAACGTTCGGCGCCAGGCCGTAGTACACGCCGTTCACCTTGCCGTCAGGTAGAACGTCGAACCTGATGTACGGCATCAACGCAGGGATGGGTAGGGCTCCTGAGCGGCCACCCCGCGGGGAAGAACGAGCGCTGCCGTCGCGCCCCACACCGCGTGTGCCATGCACCGCGACAGCGCGGTCTGCCCTGCCTTTCGTACTGTTGTCATGTTCATCCCGCTGAAGTCTGTGTTGTAAGATTTCGCCTGACAAAAACGGCCCGTCAAAGCTCTGACGGGCCGTTCTGTTTCATGCGCAACCCCGTGTCAGGGCTTGGCGTTGAGGTTCGGGTTGTTGATCCTTTCCACATCAGGCAGCGGGAAGCACGCCTGCGCGGCGTAGGTTCCACCCGTCGGGTATGGCGCTCCGGCTATCGGCATTACCGGAAGATTGTACCGTCGGAGATCCCCCAGCCTGTGACCCTCAAGGAAGAATTCGCGCTTGCGCTCCTCGACGATCTGCGCCATGACAGTCGGTGCATTCAGCGGGCTCGGGTTGAACGCTGGCTGTCCGGCCGCGGTCTGCAGCGCGTTGATGATGGTGACAGCACCAGAAAGATTGCCGGTGGCAACATCGTTCTCCGCGATGATCAACTGAGCCTCGGAATACTTGGCGATCGCTTGCGGTGAGGTCGCCGTGGCATCCTTGTTTGGATAAACAAGCACAGTAATAGCATTCGAACCAGTCTTTCCAAGTGAAGTCACCGCGATCCGCGGATCATGTGAAGCCGCATACCGATTCTGGATCGATGTATCAACAGCCGAGTAGGCGCTCTGCACTGTGTGGATGAATACAAGGTTCTGGCGCCGGGTCTGAACCGCGTCATGGTCGATATCGACCTCGAAGCCCGCGGGAATCAGTGCCGCGTCCACCGCGGCGGCGGCGGGTTTGCCAAGGTCGAGTTGTGTTCGCGCTCGGCCCAGCAACGCCAGGTTGAGTGTCTTGGTGTCGCCGGCGCGCGTTGCCGCCACCACCGCGGTGTCGAACCGCGCCTTGGCTTCGGCAAAGAGCTGCGCGGGCGTCAGCTCAGGACCGTTGTTGAGCGCGGCGCTGCACATTCCTTCACCCAGCAGCACGAGGCTGTATCCCGCGTACGTGGAGGCCATGCCTATGAGCTTGCTGCGATTGGGGACCTCGGCATCCGTCCATCCCTCCAGATGGGCGAGGGCAGTGTCGTTTGATGCCCGAGCCACCGAAAGGGGCGTGTACACCGCTGGTTGCTGTTGACTGATGCACGACCCCGTACCGAACGGACCGCTAGCAGTAAAACTCCTACGATCGTAGTCCTGATTGGCGAGGGACGAGATCGCGGTCTGGAGCTCATCCACGAACAAACCGCTTCCGGCGATGTACTCGTTGTACGCGCAGTCAAAATCGCCCTTGGCGCTATTGACTATCAGCGGCGCGTTTGCCGGAATAAAAACCGTCGAGGCGCTGAGTTGCCCCGGATTGGACTGTTGGAGACTGGTGATGTCGCGGCACGCTGCAGTAGCCACCAGCGCCACGATCGTTGTGAGTGCTCCGATCTTGACGAGCATGCGATCGGTACCCATTGGGTTAATTCGAGCCATGGAGGAGCCTCTCCTCAGAGCGGAGTTTCGCATAGGTCAGAAGGTGAGGTTGAGGGTCGCGGTCAGGCGGCTGAGCGGAGGAATTAGTCCCTGATCGCCACCGCCGATACTGCTGGCGTTGGAGAGGCTGACCTCCGGGTCAGGGCCACGGTAGTTGGTCCACAAGCCCAGCTCGCGGCCGGCGACGGTGAAGGACGAGTGACGAACGCCTGGGAAGAAATTGTCCGGCAGCGTGTATGTAGCCGAGAGCTCGCGGAGCTTCACGAACGAGCCGTCCTGGAAATACTGATCCCGAACGTTCTGCGAGTACCCAACTGGAACGCTGGCCTCCGCAACGCGTGCCGCTGAATAGTTCTTCGGATTGTAGTTGATATCGCACAGTCCGACACCGATAGCCCCGCTACAGCGGTCCAATTCGTTGATGTTATACACTTTGTTGCCGCCCTTCCAGTCGACCAAAGCGTACAACCGCAGGCGGCCCCAGAGCGTAACCGTGTTGCCGATGGACCCCGTGTGGGTTGGCACCGGTGTCCCGATGTATTCGAATGGCGCGGCGCTGCAGGCAACCGCTGGCTGGCCGGGCCCACCGTCGCACATGATGTTTGTAACTTTACCCGTGGTTGGATCCTGCGTGGCGGACGCGAACCGTCGCGAGAACCATGCTTGAATTGGCTGGCCGACAACGTTGGCTGCACCGGTTGCGGTGACTAGCGACGGCAGACCACCGAGACTGATGATCTCGTTCTGAGCGGTGGCGAAGTTGCCGCTGATATCCCACGCGAGCTTATCGCCTCGCAAGATCTGTAGGTCGGCCTGTAATTCCACGCCGTGATTGTTGACCTGACCGAGATTCCGGAATTGAGTTCCGAAGAAGCCGCTCGACGGTGCGACGTTCTGGGCGACGATCTCGTCCGTTGTATGCTTGTTGAAATAAGTGAAGTTGAGCGTCAGTCTTTCGGATATCTGGGAATCAAAGCCGAGCTCGAGCTCCTTCCCTCGCTCAGGTCTCAGAGCCGAGTTACCGAACGATCCGGCGGTGAATGCGTTGCTGCCACCCGGGCCCTGCACGGGTGCGTACGTTCGCAGTGCGGTAAACGCCGCCGGTGCGCGACCGGACTCACCAAAGGCAGCGCGCAGCTTGAGCGTGTGGATGAACGAACCGCGCCACCATGGCTCCTCGTTAACGACCCACGCAGCACTGACCTTCGGGTAGGTAATCAGCTTGAAGTCCTTGCCGAACGCGCTGTTGTTGTCCACGCGCACGGCTCCGGTGAGGAACAGGCGATCGTGGAAACCGAGTTCCTCCTGCCCGTATCCGCCGATCGTCGTATTGATCGTCTGTCCCTGAGTTGAAGGGAGAGCGGTAGCGGTCGCGGAAACGGTAACAATTCCGGGGCCGGGGAATCCCTGACCGCCGAGGCCGCTCGTGTTGAGTTCGGTCCTGTAGAACTGCCCGCCGATCGACGTCGACGACGTGACTGCATGCGACACATGGACCTTGGCCGTTGCGCTGTAATCGGCCGTCGCGACCGTGGTGGCGCGCAGGTTCTGGTAAATCGAGCCTGCCGGCGTAGCAAGGGCGAAGACCGCGAGATCAGCTGGTGCAAATCTTTCCAGGTCTTGCGCATCCTCGGCAGAATAGTCGATTCCCGCAATCAGGCGCTGCGTAAGCCACGTCGTCGGCCTGTGGTTGATCGTGACGCTACCAGTGAAGCGATTGAGGCCGTCGCTGTTGTCGTAAATCGTCTGCGGGAAGGCCGGCGGAACGTTCGGGTAGAAACCCTCGGCGCCCGGCTTCTTGAATACGAGCGGCTGGGCCAAGATCGCGCCGAACATCGTCGAAAGGCCACCATCGACGCCAAGATGATTATTTGCCTGGACGAAATTCAGGCTCGTACCTACGTCGAGCGCCGGAGTGACGGTCGCGTTCAGGTTGGCATGGCTGGAGAACTGACGGACACTGTTATTGGGCTCGATACCAAGGTCGTTCTCGTAGTTGCTGGAAAGATAGTAGCTCAGCGCACTCGCCCCCCCTGACAGAGCGAAGCTGTATTGCCGCGCCTGACCGGTCTTGAACGCCGGCGTTCCTTTCGCGGCCAGAGCGGAAATCGGGTTGTATCCGATTATCGCCCCCGTGCTATCCGGAGCGTAGTTCGTCGGCATGCGCCCAGCGGCATCCCGGAAGTAAATAGAACCTTCCTCGATCCGGGCAGTGAGCTGTGGCTTGCCGCGTGCTCCCTTTTTTGTGATGATCTGAATCACACCGTTCGCTGCTTCGGTTCCGTAGATCGTCGCGGCGGCCGGCCCCTTGATGATCTGGATGCTCTCGATGTCTTCAGGACTGATGTCGTTCAGTCTGCCGGCAACTGCGGAGTTCTGAGAACTGTATACGAGTCCGCCGGGGCCGGTGCCAGACTCGCTGTTTACCCGCACGCCATCGACGTAGATCAAGGGACTGTTGCTCAGCCCAATGCTGGAAATGCCGCGTATCTGGATGTTTTGCGCCGCACCCAGACGCCCCGTGTTGTTGGCTATACTCACCCCCGGAACTTTTGCTGCGAGCAGATTGGTGAGGTTCGGGGCCTGCGACTTGGAAAGCTCATTGGGAGCGGAAACGGTGGAAACAACGTTTCCTATCTCTCTACTCTGCTGCCCACCCGCGGTTCCCGTAACTACAATCTGGTTGAGCGATGTCGCCGATGTCTGAAGTGTGACGTTCGACGTCACCGACTGACCCGTCGCGACAACTACGGCCTGCCTGACCGGCACATAACCGATCCGGCGGACCACGAGCGTGTGGGTACCTGCCGGCACTCCTGAGATCCGGTAGTTCCCTGCCTGATCCGTGGCGGCACCCAGCTGCGTACCTGCCACGTTCACCGCCGCAGCGACGACGCCCTGTCTGGAGGTTGACTCGATAACCTGACCCACAATTGTCCCGGCTTGCGCGCCTTGGGCGCGGGCGTTTGTCACGCCGAACAGAGATGCAAGAACTCCCGCGGCCAGGAAATACGCGGCCATAGCCGGAGCTCGTCTCCTTGGCGCAACCTGCTGACCCAGCTTATTTCGCATTGCTGACTCCCCTTATGGGTTACTAATCCAGGCACGTCGCCAGCAGGGTGCGCAGGGCGGTGTCATTTACACGACCCGAACATACGAACAAAGTGGGTATCCCACAATGGTAGACCAGGCTGGCCCCGGTTGCTGGCCGCTCCGGGGGCCGGCAGCCGGGAGACCCAGATCACCGTTTGATCCACGTTTGATCAACGTTGGAGCACCGGCAGCTCGATACGCGATTGCTCCGATGCCGCGTGGTACACGCGCTGCGTAGCCGTGCGGAAGTCCGACGGCACCGCGTGATAGATATCAACAAACCTTTGAGGATTGCGGTCCACCAGCGGGAACCAGCTGCTCTGGACCTGCACCATGATCCGGTGCCCCTTCCTGAACGTGTGCAGGACGTCGTCCATTCCGAACTCCACTTTCGTCACCTTGTCTGGCGTGAATGGTTCAGGATTGCTGTAGCTGTTCCTGACCTTGCCACGCATCACGTCACCGCGAACGAGTTCCTCGAAACCGCCGGGTACACGGCCAGATATGGCGCCGGTCTGTCGGTCAGCTGGCGCGCTATCGGGATGCACGTCGATCAGCTTCACGATCC
>JBPCQO010000050.1:0-10185 GCA_050998035.1 Gemmatimonadaceae bacterium
CTGGTCCAGCTTCGCACCTATACCCGGCCGCTTGGTGGGCACTGCGCGGATCTCCACGGCAGGTTCGCCGTGCAGGGTGATGATGACGGGGTGTCCTTCCCGGACCTGACGCACGATGGCGGACAGCTTGGCCTTGGCCTCGTACAACGAATACGTATCGGGCATGACATCACGATAGCTAATCTAGTCAGACTAGTCAAACACGTGGATCAATTCGACGCCAGAAGCGAAGTGATGATGACCCGGTTTAACGTCGATCGCTGGCCGACGTCCGGTGAGATTTCTCCCCGTGTGAAACCGCTCGGTAGCTGGAGTGGACCAATTGCCATAGTCCCGAACCGTCCCAGGCTGTACTTTCGCACCCAGAAACAGAGTGTGCCGCTCTTTTGTTGCCCTCGCCGTGACTTGCCACCCTCATCCTGGACTTTCCCCAAATGACTATTCGCGCCGCGCTTGCCTGTGTCGTCGTGCTCTCCGTTACCGCTGGAGCAGCAAGCGGCGCGCACGCGCAGGGCCCCTCCGCCCCAGCCGGGGACCATCTTGCCGCGACCGTGGACTCCATAGCGTCCGGCGTGCTCAAGAGCACGGGTGTGCCGAGTGCGTCGGTGGCTATCGTCATGCACGGGCACGTGGCATATGCGCAGGCGTACGGCCTGGCGAAGCTGGATCCGCGCGTCCCCGCACGAGCGGACATGCGATACGGAATCGGCTCGATCAGCAAGCAGTTCACGGCGGCCGCGATTCTGTTGCTGCAGCAGGAAGGAAAGCTCTCGCTCGACGATCACGTGTCGCGCTACGTGCCCGGACTCACGGGTGGCGATGAGGTCACCATTCGCGAGCTGCTGTCGCACACGTCGGGGTATCAGGACTTCTGGGCCCAGGATTATGTGCCGCCGTCGATGGAAAAATCCATCACCGCGCAGGGTATCCTGGACCACTGGGCGAAGCAGCCGCTCGACTTTCAGCCGGGGAGCCGATGGCAGTACAGCAACACCAACTTCGTCATCGCCGCGGAAATCGTGGAGAAGGTGAGCGGTACGCCATTCTTCCAATTTGTGCGGACGAGGATACTGGACCCGCTCCGGCTCACGAGCGCGGTTGACTTCGACGCCAAGGGACCGGGGGCGATCGAGCCGGTGGGTTATCTGCGCTACGGATTGGGGCCGCTGCGTGTGGCGCCGGGAACTGGCGCAGGCTGGATGTTCGGCGCCGGCGAGTTGGCGCTGACGGCGAGCGATCTAGCGCGCTGGGACATCTCCGTGATCGACCAGTCGCTGCTCACCCCGGCGTCGTACCGCGCGCTCACGACTACAGTTCTGCTCAACAGCGGCGTGTCCAGCGGTTACGGACTGGGAGTGGATGTGGGTCTCGAGAACGGCCACCGCGCGATATCGCACAGTGGCGAGGTGTCGGGATTCACAGCGCAGAACACGATCTTTCCGGACGATAGTGCCGCGATAGTCGTGCTCACGAACCAGGACGCGGCTCCCGCCTCGGGTGCGATCGCGCAACAGGTCGCCAGGGCGATGTTCACAACCGAGGATGCAGCGACACAGGCACGGACCGCGCTCGCGCTGCGCATCTTCCAGGGGCTGCAGCATGGCGCCGTCGACCGGTCGCTCTTCACTACCGACGCGAATGCGTACTTCAGCGCTCAGGCGATCCGGGATTTCGCGTCTACCCTCGCCTCACTCGGCGCACCGCAGCAGTTCGTTCAGACGTCGCAGCAGAACCGCGGCGGAATGACGGAGCGGAGCTACCGCGTTGCGTTCCCGGATCGGACGCTTAGGGTGTGGACGTACGAGATGCCCGATGGAAAGTTGGAGCAGTATCAGGTGGCGCCGGTGGCGAGCGGCGGCGCGTGAGCAGCGATGTCGTCAACCCCCTCGTATGGCCCACGCATGAACAGATTCACATACTCGTCGCACATGAATTGCCGAGTGCGTATGACCTCGAAATTTTCCGTTCGCCTTGGATGTAACCGATAAGAAGAGATGCCTCCGGTTAGCAAGGCAATCTTCTCACCTATCTCTGTTTAAAAAGAACCCGTGGCATAAGCAGGAAATCTCCAATACCTAACCTGTTTCCTCGGAAAGGCATCCATGTGGCATCACCCCACGATAGTGTCTAGCAACTGCAAAGCAAACGGCCCGGTCTTACCTAAGGGCATAGTGGTGTTATTCAACAGAATGCAGGTTTCACCCCCAGGCAGTGTTCGGTACGCAACCGATCGGAACCCCGCATTGGCACCATCTTCAGCGATGAACCGACGGTCCTTTCCAGCGAAGCGATGAACGTCGACTCTGCACCCCAACGCGTAGTGTTCGTTCGTCCAACGAACCCGGAATAGTTCCTCTTTCGCTCTGGTCGAGAGCAGTGCACCGTTGGTCACTGCCTCCATCACGTTCAAGAGATCGGCGGCACTACAATAGAAACCGCCAGCCATCTGCAGGAATTCGGGAAGTCGTTGAACTACCGGCTTACTTTCAGGCCCATTTGAGCTATAGCTCAACGCTACATCTGAGGCGTCTGGCGCTAAACCGCTATAGATTCCGCTTCGTTTTAGACCAAGTGGTTGCCAAAGGGTTTCTCTTGCGAACTGTTCATACGACGTGCCTGAAGCGCGCTCAACAATTGCCTTCACCAGAATCCAATTTGAATGCGAGTACTCCCAATCGGAGCCAGGAGCGAAGCGCAGGCTTCCACTCGCATACTCTTCCACCGCCTCCGCCTGGGTGAGCCCAGCAAGAGCAAGATTCGGATTTGCCCGCAGCGCAGGAATGATGTCGTTGGGAACCCCGCTGGTGTGGCTTAAGAGGTGATCGAGGGTGATGCGATCGCCTACATCCTTCCGAAAGCCTGGCAGATAGGCACTGACCGGGGCATACAGGGTCAACTTTCCCTGATCGACAAGTCGCAACGTGACAATCGCCGCAATCCATTTGGACATGGATCCGGCTTCAAAAATGGTGTCGGTCGTAACAGCTCTTGATGCCGCCCGATCAGCGAGTCCGAAAGCCTCACAGTACAGGATCGTCTTGCCTTTTCCAACAAGAACGGCACCGTCGAATCGGTTCTGTTCAACAAAGGCTTTCGTCTGGTCGCGAAGGCTTTCAGAAGGTGAGAACACTGCTCTCTTCCTGAAAAGCGCGGGTGCCGCGAGCAGACTTGTTGTTATGAAAGAACGGCGATCAATGATTGGCAATACATCTCCTCAGCACAGCATGTTGATGGGTGTACGCGAAGGCCAACGAAGAAGTTCCTCAAACGTATAGAGCGTTTGCGATGTCAAGATGACGAATGACATCCAGTTCCTCGTTCGAGAGCACGCGACCCTGCCTCGACATCAATTCGCTTTCGCTCTCCAAGCCTTGCATAGCTGCTGGGTAGGAGTAACGAGTGCCTCTCCATTGACATATCACTATTTCTTGATATATGATCCTGTTATGATAACAACGCTTCGACGCAATACCGCCGCCGATCGCGAGACCGGCACGTCCGTAGTGGCTCGCCTCTTCCACGCGCTGTCTGACGAGACCCGCCTCGAGATCATCGATCAGCTCAAGGGTGGGGAACGGTGTGTCTGCGAGCTCATGGACACGCTCGACGCTGCGCAGTCACGGTTGTCCTTTCACCTCCGGGTGCTCAAGGACGCCGGTCTGGTTTCTGACAGGCGCGAGGGTCGCTGGTCGTACTACGAGCTACGTCGCGACGCGTTCAAGGAAGCCGCGGGGGCTGTGCGGGCGATGACGCCACAGATACGGTCGGCTTCCACGTCAGGCGACGGTTGCTGCGGATAGGCGCTGTTCTTTTGCTCGATATATCAACCAATCTTGGTTACAGGAGATACGATGACGCTACCAGTGCTGGGTGAGGTGAACGATCTCAAGACGACGGTGAAGGAGAAGTACGGCCAGGCCGCGCTGCGCGTCGCCGCGGGCAACACCGATGCGTCCTGCTGCGGCTCGAGTGGATGCTGTGGAGCGACGACCGAAGCTTGGGATCCGATCACTGCCAATCTGTACGACAACGGCCAGACGGCGGGTATCCCGCCCGAGGCACTTCTGGCGTCGCTCGGCTGTGGCAATCCGACGGCGCTCGCCGAGTTGAAGGAAGGTGAGACCGTTCTCGATCTGGGCTCTGGCGGCGGAATCGACGTGCTGCTCTCTGCCCGGCGGGTGGGTCCAACGGGCAAGGCATACGGGCTCGACATGACGGACGAAATGCTCGCGCTGGCCAACGAGAACAAGCAGCGTGCTGGAGCCGAGAACGTTGAGTTCCTGAAGGGCGAGATCGAGCACATCCCACTCCCCGACGGCGCTGTTGACGTCATCATCTCCAACTGCGTCATCAATCTCTCCGCAGATAAGCGTACAGTTCTGGCGGAAGCGTTCCGCGTGCTCAAGCCCGGCGGCCGATTCGCGGTATCCGATGTTGTGGTGCGTGGAGAGACGCCGCCGGAGGTGCGCCGGAACATGGAGTTATGGATCGGCTGTGTCGCGGGCGCGCTGGAGGAGCGAGAGTTCCTGCGCCTGCTTACAGAAGTGGGATTCGAGGGTGCGAGCATAGAGCCGACGCGTATCTATACAGCGGAAGACGCTGGAGCGTTCTTGAACGGCTCCGGTCTGGACCCGGCGACGTTCGCGCGCGACATCGATGGCAAGTTCATGGGTGCGTTCGTGCGCGCGACAAAGCCCCTGAGAGCCGGTCAATGAGTATTTCATGTGAACATTGACGTTGTCGTGGTGGGCGGCGGCCAGGCCACACGCGCACTGGGTGTCGGCCGATCCGCACGAGGATAATCGCGGCTCTGGGGTTTGGCCAATACGATATCACGCTTCTTTTGGGTGTCATCCTGTACCTCCTCGAAACGCCATGTATGTGCCGAGCAAGAGGAGAATGATCGCAACTATGCGACGGAAGATATTCTCCGGGATGTGTCGAAGTGTACGCACGCCAACCACCGTCCCGACGAGTGTTCCGACAGTTGCGATGAGGACGAGCGGCCAGACGTGCGCGATCTCCTGTGCCTGCGTCACGAAGTAGACAGGCATTCTCGCTCCGTCAACAACGAGACAAATCGCTGTTGCTGTCGCGACGAACGCTTGCTTGTCGACATCGAATCCTAAAAGTGCCGCGGAGCGAATCCCGCCCTGGTTTCCAACGAGGCCGCCAAAGACGCCCGATATGGCGCCGGCTACCCACGCCACCGGTCCGCTGAATCGCATGCGGCGGGCGAGGCCCGTGAGTTCACTCAGGCCGACGAACAAGAGAATGACGCAAAAGACCACTGCGAGCGCACGGTTGCTGGCGAACGAGTGCAGTAGTGCGCCCGCCAGTCCGCCCGCGGCACTTGTTATACCGAAGCTCACGAGTACGGCAGCCAGCGCCAGGATGACGTCCAACGTCATCGGACGCAGCGTGCTGTACTGGTCGCGCTAACCATGCCCATTTGCGTTCGATTAGCCGTCGATCAGACAGCAATCACACGTACTTGAACAAGCGCATGAAGCCATAGTCCATGTGCAGTGTTTGGTGGCAGTGAAAGAGCGTAGCCCCGGGATCGTTGGCCACAAAGTCCACGTCAACCGCTCCGAACCCGGGGACCACGACCGTGTCCTTCATCACGCCAGCGGTCGCTTTACCATTCACGCGCACGAGTTCGAATGAGTGCCGGTGTAAGTGCACGGGGTGCGGATCATCGGCCAGGTTGCGGAATGCGAGACGATAGCGCTGCCCCTGACGGACCTCTATCGGTGTGCTGTGCTCGTACTGCTGGCCGTTGATCGTCCAGCGGTTGAAGTCGCTCTTGCCACCGTTGATCTTGCCGAACGCCATCGGGGTCGTCTGGTCCGGCGTTGGCACGGCGCGCGCGTCGCCGAAGATGGTGTAGTCCCACGATCCCTTGGGCGGCGCTGACCAGAGTGGTTCTCCGGTGCCGCCGGCATATTCCACTACGATCCCCATCCCGTCGCGGCGGTCGTCATCCTTGGGGGTGCCAAGGATCCAGACGCCTGGGTTATTCATCTCGACCACCGCGTCGATCCGTTCCGCCACACCCAACGCGAGCACGCTCACCGTGCGTGGCGTGGGAACGGGGTTGCCGTCCAGCGCGACGACCTCGAACTGGTGGCCAGGGAGCGCGAGCTGGATGTTCTCGGTCGCGCTCGCGTTCAGGATGCGGAACATCACCCGCTCACCGCGTTTCACGCGCACAGGCTCACCTGAGCCCAGTGACTTGCCGTTGATCGAAAATGAACGGTAGCCGACCTCGTAGCCGTTGGGCTTCCGGTCGGGTGGCGATGGTTTGGGCACGGTACCCTGGGGCCAGATCTCCGCATTGGTCCCCATCTCCTCGGCCCCGAAGAACGGCTCCCACTCGTGTGTCGCGAGGAATACCTCGCGGTCATAGCGACCGGGTTCACTCTTGGGCTCGATGTAGACGAAGCCGAACTGTCCAGTGTACATCCCGCGGTTGAGATCTGCGCCGGAGACCGTATGCGTGTGAATCCAGCGCGTGCCGGACGGTTTCGGCGTGAGCGTGTAACGGCGCGTGCCATGCGGCGGCACCGGCGGGGTGCCTTCGTCGGCCGCGCCATCGATGCTCGGCGGGACGAACTGACCGTGCCAGTGCACCTGCTCGGGCGTGTCAGTCTCGTTGATCAGCTCAACTGAGACGGGCCGTCCCTCCTTAAGTCGGATGAGCGGAGCCGGAACGCTGCCGTTGTAGCCCACCGTGCTGATGATGCGATGCGGTGCGAGCTCCACGAGTAGCGGCGCGATGCGGATAGTGACATCGGCTGGTGTATGGTGCGTGCCTGCGGAATCCGGCGCGCCCGCCGCCGTGGCAACGCCTGCGCTGTCGGGTGATTGGCGATTGCTCGAGCAGCCGCCCACGAGCAGCCCTGCTCCAGCGACTGCGCTGACGCGTAGGAAGTCTCTTCTTGTTGTCGCGTTCGTTGCGCTGCTTGTGTTGCCGTCACTCATCGGTTCGCTCATCAAAGTTTGTTGCCATGCTGACTAATTCAGCGACACTCAAACAATCATCCTCAATCATGATCAAACATTTCTCCGAAGAGCTCGCGCACCTTGTTCCGTGCGGCCACGAGCGCGCGACGCCCAGCTGGTGTCGCGCGGTAAACCCTGCGGCGCCGGCCATCCTGCCACTCGTCCTTCGAGCGTAGGTAGCCCTTCCGCTCAAGCCCATGCAGGATCGGGTAAAGCGTGCCAGCGCTCAGGTGATAGCCGTGTCTGCCAAGCTCCTCGATCATACCAAGTCCAAAGATTGGCTCCTCCACCGCATGGTGTAGGATATGGAGACGAATGAGTCCCGCATAGAGATCCTTGTCGAGGTTCTTGTCAGCTTTGCTATCAGGCTTCTTGGCCGGGTGCCTATCATCCATGCCGTGTCGCCCAGTGGGGAGCGAGCATAGCGGATACCGCTATCGTATTTCGATACAATATAAAACCTCCGGCATGTGTGTTGCGGGCCAGCTCGTTGCCTTGGTGCGAGTGTCCCTCATAAGAGCGGTTCCAGAGCGCGGCTTCAGAGAGCGGCTCCAGGCGGACGGCCCACCAGAAGGGAAAACGGTATCTCATCCCACATCAAACCAGTGAGGCCAGTCATGGAAAGCCTAAACTATCCTGAGACCGATCCGCGGCACCACACGTCGAATCTCAAGCAGATGCTCGACGAAATCGCGCGGCACGCCCGCGAGGATGCGGGAAAGGTCCAGGACTCCAAGGCTCAAGCTCTTTTCGAAACGACCGCTGAGGTCCTGACTGGGCTCAAGAGGCGTACGACGACTTTGAGCGGAAGAGCGAAGGCGCCTGGCGGTGACCAACATTCGGCCGGACCAGCCCCAAGAATGGCGATTGAAAGGTAGAATTACCATCTCGGAAATACTCGGGCAACTCCAGTAAGGCGGTCTACGTGCGCATGTCCATCTCCCGTTTCAATCTTGCCCTCGCTCTCGTTGCGGCTTCCACCTCGGCCGCGGGGGGGCAAGCCGCGGTGGGGCCATCCACCGACGTGTACTCGGCGATGCACTGGCGTGAAATCGGCCCTATGCGTGCTGGGCGCGCACGTGCGTTGTCGGGAGTGGCGAGTCAGCCGAACGTGTTTTACGTGGGGTTCGACAACGGCGGAGTTTGGCGCTCGACCGATTACGGCTCCAACTGGGAGCCGCTGTTCGATGGGGAGCCCACGGGGTCGATCGGTGCGATTGCGGTCGCTCCGTCCAATCCCAACGTCATCTATGTCGGCAGCGGCGCGGGGATCATCCGGCCCGATCTGGCGGTGGGCGATGGTGTGTACAAGTCCGCTGACGCCGGCAAAACGTGGGCGCACCTGGGGCTGCGCGACAGCCAGATGATCGCGATGGTCGACGTCGATCCCAAGGATCCCAACCGGCTCTTTGTCGCCGCACTCGGCCATCCGTATGGACCCAATGCGGAGCGCGGAATCTTTCGTTCCACGGACGGCGGCAAATCCTTCCAGAAAGTGCTGTACAAGGACGAATACACCAGCGGCAACGACGTGCGCATCGATCCCAGCAATCCCAACATCGTGTACGCCACGATGTGGCAGCAACAGCAGAGTTTCATTGAAGGCTCTGAGTTCGGCGGCGCTGGCAACGGTATCTTCAAATCGACCGATGGCGGCACCACATGGAAGCAGATAGGCGAGGGTCTTCCGGCGGTGATTCAGGCCAACATCGCGATTGCGCCGAGCGACTCGAAAGTGCTCTACGCCATGGTTGCCGGGGCTGATTCCGCGGGTACTGCTGCGCGCGGTACGACGGGTGTGGTCGGATTCTACAAATCGACGGATGGCGGCGAGCACTGGCATCCCGCGATCGAGGATGCGAAGGTGGCCGCTGGGGTACCGGTCCCATCGCCCGATCCGCGTCCGCTCGTTCGCATTGGCGGGGGCGATCTGCCCACCATTGTGGTCGATCCCAGAAACGAAAACGTGGTGTACAGCTCGTCCACAGTGCTCTGGCGCACTGAAGACGGCGGCCTTACCTGGTCGGCGGTACGCGGCTCTCCGGGGGGCGATGATTACCAGAAGACGTGGATCAATCCCAACAACAGCGACATCGTTCTCGTTGTGGCCGACCAGGGCGCGGTGATCTCCGCCAATCGCGGAGCGTCGTGGAGCAACTGGTACACCCAGCCCACCGCGGCGATGTATCACGTGTCGACCGATGACGCTTTTCCCTACCGCGTGTGCGGGGGCCAGCAGGACTCCGGCTCGGGCTGTGTGGACAGCCGCTCCATGGACGGCGAGATCACCTTTCACGATTGGCATCCGGTCAATATCCAGGAGTACGGCATAGCCGCGTCAGATCCAAAGAATCCGGAGCTGGTGTTCGGCAGCATGCGTACAAACGTCTCGTTGTACAATCGTACAACTGCGCAGACGACGCTGGTGGGGCCGAGTGCAGCGGAGCGCGGTACGAGCTTCAACCGGAACGTCCGCACTATGCCGATCAACTGGTCGCCGGTGGATTCCAACGTGCTCTTCTACACGTCCAACGCTGTGTGGAAGACGCTGGATCGCGGCCATAGCTGGAGCCGCATCAGTCCCGATCTCACGCGTCAGACGTGGGCAGTTCCAGCCAATGCGGGCAAGTACGCCAGCACTGTCACACCGAGCCCGCTGGGGTCGATTACCGCTCTATCACCGTCGCCCATCGATGTGAATATCATCTGGGCCGGGACCGACGACGGCAACATTCAGGTGACGATGGACGGTGGCGCGCGATGGACCAACGTCACTCCTCCGCAGATCAAGGCGTGGACTCGCATTTTCAACATGGACGCCGGCCACTTCGACGGACTCACCGCGTACGCGGCCGCCAACACGCTGAGGCTGGACGATCTCAATCCCCACTTCTGGCGCACGCACGACGGCGGCAAGAGCTGGACGGAGATCAATCGCGGCATCGCTCCGGGCGCGGTCGCGAACTCCATCCGGGAGGATCCGAAGAAGAAGGGGTTGCTCTACGCCGCCACGGATACTCAGGTCTGGGTGTCGTTCGATGACGGAGATCACTGGCAGTCGCTCAAGCAGGACATGCCGGCGATATCGGTGCGCGACTTACAGGTGAAGGACGACAGCACGTGCCTCTGCTCCGATCTTGTCGCGGCGACGCACGGCCGCGGGTTCTGGATCCTGGA
>JBPCQO010000128.1:0-12283 GCA_050998035.1 Gemmatimonadaceae bacterium
GCTGCCTTGATCTCCGAGGCCGGGACGACCTCGTCATTCGAGGCAACTGCGGTCTCGCCACCGCGCTCCGACAGATGCTTCCAGCGGCGAAGGACTGATTGATCAATGCCGAGCTCCCGACTTAACTCGGCGAACGTCACCTCCTGCCGAGTGAGTCTCCCGAGCTGCTCCCTCTCAAAGTCGGCGCTGAAGCGCCTCCTACCATCCGAACCGCGCCGATGCGTTTCCATTTTCCAAAGTGCCCCGTCCAATTGGGGCTCACAGCATTCCGGAGGTAGCCCGGTCACCACCACCCCAGAGCCGTCCTCGATGGCGCTTCTCGGCACCGGTCTCGTAGGGCTCGTCCCGATGATCCGCGAGATTGCGTGTTGATGACGCGTGCCACGCCACCCTCGGCGGCGAATTCACGGCAGGATGGTGCACTTGGCGTCCGCTTTACGCCACTTCCCATAACCGCCATCTCGGCGCGCGATCAGTCCAGTTCGTCCACGGTTGGTCCACACACCCATATCGGAGAGTAAGCATGTTAGTAAGGACGGCAACAATGCGCGGTACACTCATCACGGCCTTGCTTGCGCTCGCGACTAGTACTGCCGGCGCGCAGGCCCAGGCGCAGTTCTTTGTAATTCCTTCCAGTGCGGGACCACCATCTGCCCCGTATTCCGGGACGAGTTTCTGCACCGTCAATCTGGGAGCGGCAGGCGGATACAGTGTCAATTTCAATGATCCGACAAGCCAAAACACCCTCGCAGGGATGTGTCCCGGGACCATGGCTAGCGACTTCCAGCACAACTTTGCAATTAAGTTCACCGGTGTCTTCAACGCAGCGACGACCGGCATATATTCGGGAACTTTCAACTCGGACGACGGAACCATCCTCACCGTGAATGGAAGCCAGGTCTTCAACAACTATGTCACGCAAGGCGGCGGGCCAGGCCTGGTGCCGATTACTCTACAGGCTGGCGCCAACCCCTTTCAACTGGACTACTTCGAAAACAACTTCGGCGGGGCTAACGTAAGCGTCTCCCTTGGACAAGGCCTAACTTGGAGCCCGCCCTCGGTGACCACCACCACCACGCCGGAGCCATCGTCAATGGCGCTTCTCGGCACTGGCCTCATTAGCCTTGTCCCGATGGTTCGCCGGCGCCGGAACAAGAAGTAGCGTAAGCGTGCGACCGGCCGGTTCCGCCCACTTATCGGGCAGCGATCGGCCGGTCTGCGATCTGGTAGCTCGGCCTCAGGCCTTGCATGCCGAAACTGCGGACGGGAGAACAGTCCGATTCCGAAATCCTGCCGAGTTGTACCGATTAGCTGCAAGAGGGGCCGGTGGGGCTCGAAGGCTACGGACTATGGGCGTATATTCGACGTGTGGCCCAGATGTAGGTTCGCCCGCGAGCTTCCGGAGCACCTTGAGATCGAGCGACGTCAATGGCGTACGGTCGGCGGCCAGCACGGCGCCGGACGCGGACGTTTCATCAGCATCACCACCGATCGCCGATACGGCGCAGCTCACTGCCGCGCTGTACGAGGAGCTGTGTGCCATGGCGCACCGGCTGAGGCGCGCCGAGCGGGACGAGCACACGCTGCAGACGGCGGCGCTCGTTCACGAGGCGTTCTTACGTCTGGCGCAACAGCACGCCGCGGCCTGGCGCGACAGGCCGTACTTTCTCGCGGCTGCCGCGAACACGATGCGCCGCGTACTGGTTGACTACGCCCGCGAGCGCGGCGCCGCCAAACGCGGACGTGCGGCGCTCACGACCCTTTTCTCATGGGACAGCGTCGGCAATGGGCCGGACAGCGGCGACGCTCTTGACGTGCTGGCGTTCAACGACATCCTGGAGCGGCTTGCTGCTCTCGATGAGCGCAAGGCACGCGTCGTCGAGCTGCGGGTGTTCGGTGGATTCGACATGCCGGAAATTGCCGAGATTATCGGCATCTCTCGCAACACAGCGACACGTGACTGGCGTTTCGCCAAGGGGTGGCTGGCGTGCCAGCTGGGACCGAACGAGTAGCTGACGCCGCGGGTGCCGAGCGCTGGGCTCGCGTCTGCACAATGTTCGACGCTGCTGCGGATCATCCGCCTGAGGAGTGGGAGCAGATCGTCACGCGTGATGCGGACGGCGATGAGACGCTGCGACGCTACGTCCTCCGCATTCTCGCAGCAGCGGGCGAAGACCGCTACAGGCTCGACCATCCTCGATTGCTCGTCCCCCGAGGTGCGGAGGAAGAGGGCGATGGAAACGTCGGCAGCATTGTCTCGCGATACCGCCTGACTCGACTGATCGGACGTGGCGGCATGGGCACGGTATATGAAGGCGTGCGTGCGGACGAGGCGTACGATCAGCGCGTCGCGGTCAAGCTCATTCGGCCAGAACTCGGCACCGCCGGAATGGCGTCCCGCTTTCGACGCGAGCGACAGATCCTCGCTGCGCTGGAGCACCGCAACATCGCACGTCTGCTCGACGGTGGCACAACGGAGCAGGGTGAGCCGTTCTTCGTCATGGAATACATTGAAGGTACGCCGATCACGACGTACTGCGACGAACACCGGCTGAGCATCCACGCGCGGCTTCGGTTGTTTCTGCAGGCGTGTGCGGCGGTGGCGCACGCGCACGGCAAGCTTGTAGTGCACCGGGATTTAAAGCCAGCCAACATCCTCGTCACCGCTGACGGCAGTGTTAAGCTGCTCGACTTCGGTGTGGCGAAGCTGCTCGGCGCCCAGGACGGCGATACAACGGATGCGCTCGAAACGCTGACGCAGATGGGCGCGCGGCACCTCACCCCCGAGTACGCCAGTCCGGAGCAGTTGCGCGATGAACCAGCTTCCGTCGCAAGTGATGTTTTTTCGCTCGGAGTCGTTCTCTATGAACTGCTCGCGGGAAAGCGCCCGTTCCACATACAGACGCGGTCGCCGAGTGCGGCACTGCGCGCTCTTGAGATCGATCCGCCACGCCCGAGCACAGTCGTCACACCGGGTTCGGCGCAGCGGGTCGGTGAGCCGACGGTCGCACGACAGCGCAAGCGGCTTGCCGGCGAGCTCGACAACATCACGCGCATGGCGCTTCGCTCAGAGCCCGCGCGTCGGTATAATTCGGCAGACGCACTCGCTGGCGACATTCGTCTGTACCTGGATGGGCGACCTGTATCAGCGCAACCGGACGGGCCGACGTACCGGCTGCGCAAGTTCGCGCGGCGAAATCTCGCCGGCGTAGTCGCCGCAACGGTCGCGGTGCTCGCGCTGATTATTGGCGCGACGGTTGCGCAGGTGCAGGCGAATCGCGCTGATGGCGCGCGCCTGATCGCCGAGCACACGAGCTCATTCCTGCAGAATATTCTTTCCGCGCCCGATGGGCGTTGGTATCGCGCTGGAACACCCAACGTGCGTTTTGCTGACGTGCTGGACCAGGCAGCCGCGCGCGCCGATACCGCGTTCCGGCAGCAGCCCGCGTCCGAGGCGATGGTGCGCCGCACGATCGGCCGCACCTACGGTGCGCTCGGTCAGTTGAACAAGGCGGAGCGGCAACTGCGCGTTGCCATGGCGATCGATCGCCGAATCGGCTCGCCACTGGTGCCCGATCAGGCGGAGGATGCGCACGAGCTCGGCAAGGTCATGTACGTGCGAGGTGATCTGCGTGGAGCGGAGTCGCTGTTTCGTCGTGCCGTTTCACTCTGCCGCGGAAACACGGATACTGCGGTGGATACGGTGCGGGTCTGCATCGGTGCCCCGAACAGTCTCGGTGCAACACTAGCAACGCAAGGAAAGCCAGAAGAGGCAGAACCATACATGTACGATGCGCTTCGGCGCGCCACACGCGCGCTCGGCCCTGATGCACTCGGCGTCGATCTGTCGACGGGCAACATCGGCGTGGCGCTTTCCATGGCTGGTGACTTCAGAGGAGCGGAGCCGTGGTTCCGGAAGCAGTTGGCAATAGAGGACCGTGCGATCGCGCGCGGCTTGAATGCGGCAGTTCGTCCACTCGCACTGTACAATCTGTCGTCCGTCTTAATTCTGGAAAACCGCCTACCCGAAGCCGAAGCCGCGCTGGATGAGGCGCGCCGCTATGCCGCACAGACGGGCACCGCCAATATTGATGTGCCTGTCGTGATGTTGAGCTGGGTGAATACAGCCGAGATCTTCCGGCGGCGTGAAGACCTCGTGGATGCCGAAGCGGCAATGGCGCACGCGGTGCCGCTCGCCGTCAATCTGGCCGAGATGCATCCCTACAGGGTCCGGCTCGAAACCGAGCAGGGTCGTCTGCTTCTCGCGCAACATCACGCAACCCAAGCCGAGCGCGTGCTGAGGCATGCATTACTGATCTGGTCCCACTCGACTCATGGTGACGACCCCCGTGCCGCGTACACAGAAGCTGCGCTCGGCATGGCACTGAGCGCGGAAGGACGTCGAGACGAGGCACGTGCCGCACTGGAGCACAGCGTCGCGATCCTGACGCGCAAGTATGGCATCAACCATCCGTGGACCCGCGAGGCTGCAGGCGCTTTACGAAGTCTGGACTAGGGTGTGTTTGATAAGTGATGGCGCGCAGTCTGCAGCATTGACTCAATCATTTGCAGTCGAGTGGGACGATGTTATGGATGAAAGATCGTCAGATACGCCGTCACGAGCTGACGGATGAAGAATGGAAGCTGTTGGAGCCCGCACGCGAGACGCGGGGCCGGTACTTCCATGATTACCACGCTGTCCTGAATGGGATGCGCTACTGGATGCACACCGGCGCGCTATGGCGAGAGCTTCCGTCCCGATGGTGGTCGGCTCCATCGAGCGCCTGTACCCATGGATGGATGAGGGATTCAACACCTTCATCGACATGACGACGGCACCCGATCAACAGTTCAGCTCCCGGTGGAGATGTGGAACATGGGTCCCGACTTCGCCTATCGCGTGCCCGGTGGTAAACACGTTCGTCGCGCGGAGATCGATCCGCGTCAGGCGTTGCCGGACAAACAGGCGCAACAACGTGTTGCTGAGGGGTGGCTGAAGCGAGGTTTGACTCGGATGACGCAATTTGCGGCTTTTTCCCGCTACTACCTTTGGCCGCTCTTTTAAGCGTTTGCCGCTCATCCATCTACCCGGAGTGAGCATGTTAGCACGTACAACTCCTTTCGTGAGACGAACCCTGGCTTTCATCGGGGTACTCGCGATGACCGCCGCCGCGCTCGGCGCGCAGGCAGGCGTCGGCGCGAAGTACGGCAGCCGCGACCCGCGCACGTGCCCCGACCGGACGGCGCCCGCGCGCCGAGCGCGCCGTCCGCCACACAGGCGGCGCAGTATGTGACCTGCGAACTTGAGGGCGAAACCGGCAGCGGGAGCCTGTTCCTGGTCGAGAGCGTGCGCGTGCAGGTCGGCGCCGGGCGCCCGTACCAGCACGTGGTGGACTCGTTCGAGGACATCGACCCGCACCAGTCCGTCTATCCGATCCGCGGCGCGTCCACGTCGTACGTCTGCGGCGCCCTGTACACGCCTCAGCAGATTGCGGCCGGCTGGGCCAGCAACCGCGGGAAGAACTGCTCCGGCTATCAGCACGAGCAGATGACGGGCGTGTGCTACACGACGACGTTCGCCGACTGGCGCTGCAATTTCGGTGGAGGCGTCGACGCCGCGCCCGCGACGAACAACGTCGCGCCGCCACAGTGATCCACATGCCCACGCTCCGCACGCATTCCACCCGCGCCTCGCGTTCCACGTCTACGGGCCGAGCGGGCGAACCGCGGAAGAATGCTACAGTCTCCCCGCACGTTAGACAGACCGCGTAGGCAATCATGTCAGGCCGCGGCGACGACGCGCGGCCCTCCGACTCTCACCTCCCACTTCACTCCGCCTCTCATGTCGACCGCCATGCCCCCCGCCGCCCCGCCGGCCGCGCTCACGCCGACTGATCCGCAGATTGTCCGCCACAACGCGCACCATCACCTCGTGCACCCGCCGGTTTCGCTCGCGCCCTGCCCGCGCCGGAGAAGCCATGGCCGCCGTCACCAACACTCCAGCGGGAGCATTGGTCTCGCCCATCAGCACCGCACAGTTCAGTTCGCTCCATTCGGTCGACAGGTAGAATCGGCGCTGATATATTCGCGCGTGAAGTCAGATGCTTCCTTGCCGATCAGCCGCTGGAGCGCCATGCCGTCCGACAGCGTCAGTCAGTCCAACCCCACCGCTGCTACGGCAGCTACTACAGCATTTGCGGCGATCCTCGAGTGTCGGACTCAACAGGTTTCCGACACCGCGCAGCTCGCTGCGGTGCTATACGACGAGCTATGTGTGATTGCGCATCGGCTTCGGCGCGGAGAGCGGGAAGAGCACACGCTTCAGACGTCGGCGCTCGTGCACGAGGGGTTCCTCCGGTTAGCGCGACAGCACGCTTCGGAGTGGCAGAGCAGGTCCGCTTTTCTGGCAGCCGCGGCGCAGACCATGCGCCGCGTTCTGGTGGATTATGCGCGCGCGCGAGGTATGGCCAAGCGGGATGGCGGTGTGCGTACAACGCTCGTCACGCTCGACCACTCTGGGCCCGGGGGCGATGCGCTTGACGTGCTTGTACTGGATGACGTGCTCGACCGTCTGGCCGTGCTGGATCCGCGCAAGGCCCGCGTCGTCGAGCTGCATGTGTTTGGCGGGTTCAACATCGCTGAGATCGCCGGGATCGTCGGCATATCGAACGCTACCGCTACACGCGACTGGCGCTTTGCGAAGGGCTGGCTGGCATGCCAGCTGATCGAGCCGGACTGATCGACACGCCGGCTCCGTCCACGGACCGCTGAGCGATGGACCGTTAAGCGATGGATCGCTGGAAGCGGGTCTGCGGCGTGTTCGATGCCGCGGCTGATCAACCTGAGCACGCGTGGGAGGAGATTGTCGCGCGTGAGGCGGACGGCGACTCGGCGCTGCACGATCAGGTCATGCGCATACTCACGGCTGAACGGGAGGATCGCTTCCGGCTGGACCATCCGAAGCTACTGATCGACGATCCCATCGATGAGACGAGCGATGGCGCGGAGCGAATAGGCCAGACTATCGCTCGTTATCGAGTGGTGCGACTGGTGGGCAGCGGCGGCATGGGCACTGTATACGAAGGCGTGCGGGCGGATGATGCATACGAGCAGCGTGTGGCGATCAAACTCATACGGTCGCATCTGAGCGCTGCCGGAATGGCGTCCCGTTTTCGACGTGAACGCCAGATCCTCGCCGGCACACGCCCATTCCACATCACCGCGCGCGCGCCAGTTGAGGCGCTTCGCGCGCTCAAGACGAGTCCCCCGCAGCTGAGTAGCGCGGCTACTGAGGACGCGGCTCAGAGCATGCGCGAGCCGAGTAGGGCTAGGCTGCGACACAGGCTTGCGGGCGAGCTGGACAACATCGCGTCAAAGGCGATGCACGTGGAGCAAGCTCGACGGTACGTATCAGTCGAACAATTCGCGGCTGACATCCGCCGGTATCTGGACGGTCTGCCTGTAATGGCTCAACCGGACAGCGCCATGTATCGCGCGCGCAAATTCATGCGTCGTCATCCGGGTGCGGTGACTGCGGCAAGTATCGCCGTCATCGTACTCATTGGCGGAAGCGTAGCGACTGCAGCTCAGGCGCATCGGGCGGACGCAGAGGCCCGGAGGGCTGCGCTCGAGCGCATGAAAGGGGCACGCATCACCGCCTTCCTGCAGAACATGCTGTCGGCACCGGACACGCGCTGGGCGGTACGTGGAGTGCGACCAGCATCACAGATCACAGTCTCCGACGTGCTCGATGACGCTAGTCACCGCGCAGGCGTGGACCTCGCAACCGAGCCAGCAGTCGAGTCCGCCGTGAGGCAGACACTCGGCCGCACCTACACGGCCATTGGCCGGTACGACCAGGCTGTGGGGCAGCACACACGCGCTCTTGCGATCGACCGAGCCATCAGTGCGCCACCGATCCCTGACATTGCCAGCGATGTCCACGATCTCGCGATGGCGCAGTTCCGATTGGGCCACTATCACGCTGCCGACACGTTGTTTCGGGCAGCATTGCAGGTGTGCCAGACGCACAATCAAAGCGCGGATACAGCGCACGTGTGCGGCCATAGCCTGAATGATCTCGGCCTTGCAACGATGCTCGAGAACCGGCTCCCGGAAGCCGAGCAGTTGTTTCGTCAGGTTCTGATGGTAGCGCGCCAGCTTTACGGTCCGTCCAGTCCGGCCGTCGCAATTGTGCTTGGTAACCATGCAATGGTGCGTGAGTCGCGAGGTGATCTGGCAGGTGCGGAGAGGTTATATCGCCAGGCCAGCGCCGTGTATGCGAAGGCTGGTGGACGCGAGCTTCCGGAGAAATCCTACACTCTCGAAAACCTTGCGGGTGTACTTGCGACGGAAGGAAGATTCAGTGAGGCGGAGCCACTGTTTCGGCAGGCGATGGAGGTCGCCTTGCGCACCGAGAGTCCATATCATCCCGACGTAGGGTTCGGCTGGGTTCACCTGGGTGCGATCCACAGGAGTATGGGAAAGCTTGCGCTCGCCCGGATCGAGACGGCGCGAGGATTGAGCATTCTGACCGCCGCGGGCACGGGCGCACGCCACTACTCCATCAGAGCGAATACGGATCGCGCGCTGCTGTTGGTCGCCCTGGGCCAGCCACACGAAGCCGTCCCGATCCTCGCGAGCGTATTGGACACCGCCGCCGCCGAATACACTGCAGACGATCATCGCGTCGCCGAAGTACAGGACGCACTCGGCCAGGCACTCCTTGCATCCAGGCAGAGTGCCAAAGCGTTGCCGTTCTTTTTAATCAGCCACGCAACCTTCCTACACAACTTCGGGCCGACGCACCCGCGGACGATCGACACGGAGCAGCACCTGAAAGCGGCGCGAGCGTCGGGCTGAACCTCCGCCGACTACAGCTCCCGCGGAGAGTGTCGTAGTCAATTCAGGCGGATGGCTGCGGATAGCGCCATCAAGCGCCGCGGGCAATCGCCTGTACTGCCCAAGCTGGCCTAGCTAGTACCGTCTGCTCGCGCGCCGGGGCGACGCCTACGCTGAGTCCACATAGATCAAGACCACTCCATACGGCGATGTCGAAGCAAGAAGGAACCTGAGGGGGCCGTCACCCTGGAGGCGGAGATCGTGCCGCCATTATGGTCCGAATATGATGCACGGGAGATCTTCGCCCGCGTGGCGCGGTACCGCGTATTTGTTCTTACGGCGGCTGACCGCTACTAGCTCGACGAAGCGCACCCGGCCGAGTACCGGAGGAGAATGTCGCTACTCGTCGTGATCGGTATCGTGGTTATGTCTGCGATCATGACCGCTCTCTTCGCGGTGTTTCCTATATGATCGGAGATCACACTAACGTCGCTGGGGTGGCGTGTGACGTATCAGCGGATGTGCTCTACCTCCGCTTGGTCATGTCGTACCCGAGCTCGTGTCGGCGGGCGACGATGCGCGCATGAGTTCGCACACGATCTCGCTCCCGTGTTGATCCGTTGCGCCAGCGGATTCCGCCTTTGTGGGTAGAGCACACACCCACCGCGTGATGAGACCCCGAGGGAGAGCCATGGACGCACTACAGACCAGTGAGGCCGTGTGGACGGCGTGCCCACAGTGCAGGGCCGCGAACCCTGCAACATCTAGCATCTGCACCGCGTGCCGCACTTCGCTACGCGCAGGCCAGAGCTCCCCGCCATCAACGTCGTGAATCGCTCGCCCTCTGGTAATCACGACTGTCACTATCAGCGTGATCATCATCGCCATGGTGAGCGCGCTGGTGCTCGCCGTCATCGACTCGAAGAGCCCAGATACCTGGGAATCCGCCAGGAGGCTGCACTACTGCTACTCGCTCGCATGGGGCGTCTGTGCACTCCGGGCCGGGTGGAGCGGATGGTGGATGTTCCGCGCGCGTCGCCTGGGAACGGGCATCGTACTGACCTTGGTGATGTTGCTGTTCGCGCTAATCAGCATCGGGATGCTCGCGCCCCCCTCGACCTCACCCACGCCATCGAGCGACACCGCGACTAACACCGCGAGCGACACCGCACGTCCACATCACAACCGGAGAGAGTAACATGGGCGCATCGTACATCCACCAGTTGTACTCGACCGAGCGGCAGGTGATCGAGACATTCCGCCTCGCCGGGGCCGTCACCCCCGACTCGGCGATTGTACCGCCGGCGTGGTCCGCCCGCGCGCAGCGGCAGATTTTCGCCCGCTTCGCGCGGAAGCGCGCACTCGTTCCTGCGGCGGGCGGTCGCTACTACCTCGACGAAGCGCGCTGGGCGGAGTACTCGACAACGCGCTCGCGAGGCTTTCTACTCTACTGCGCGGCCGTCGTCGTGATCGTGATTGTTCTCATCGTGATGGTGCCATGATGTGAACGCAATGAGAACGTGTGGCCTCGCGGAACTCGTCGTTGCGCGCGTACGCCTCGCGGCGCGACTCCCTCGCACCTATCGGCCGCGGATCGTAAGGTGGAGGCTGTGGGGAGGCGCCGGAGGTGGCAATGGACACGGCGCCATTACCTGCAGCGGAGAACCGCACACGCCGCAGAATACGGCAGACACCGGTTTAGCGGTCTTGCACTTCCGGACAGTCCAGCGATGCCGCCTGACTCTGAGACGCGTTCACGGGGTTGACCCAGAACGGCCGCTGAACGAAAAGCTGCTCTGGATCATCCCGACCCCATCCTGCGCGGCGCCGAACCCGTCACGAGGCCCACTGAAGACGAAGGCGTATGCATCAGAACCGTGCATGAAGCCTATGATGCCCAGCATTGCGGTAACGCCGCGCGGATTGGTCCCGGCGTACGTCACGTACGATGCCGGCCCGCGCGCGAAAGTAAAGTCGCCCTGGTTGACCGTAGATATACTCCGCCACTGCGAGCCGAACTGCTTACTGAGCGTCGCAACAACATCCTGTGATGAGCCGGCGCCCTCCACCGGTGTGATGAGGACGTAGGTCGCGCCCTGCTTGATGACGACACCGTCACCCTGCGGCGCGGCGGTCCAGCCTGCGGGAACAGCGACGCTGAAGCGGCCGTTCGGATCGTGATACGCGGAAGCACGCGACTGCTGGGCAGCTGCCGCGGTCGATGTGGCGAGCATCAACACAACGAGACTCTGAATGCGGAACATGTTGTAATCTCCCAATAGGGGTAGGTCGAGCAGCGCGGCGCCCAGGGTGGACGTCTCTACCCACAAAGGCGCAGCCATCGCGCGCGGGGGATCATCCGTGATGAAGGTCTTCGTTCGCTGATCCCTCCCGCACGCTACTTACGCCTTTCCGGTTGAGAGACTGCTGTCTGGGCGACGCTGCCCACCTCACCGCCAAAAGGAGAACCACATGCTACGAGACCACTTACCAGCCACGTTTCTGCTCACCGTGCTCTGCGCGGGAGTGTCGTGCGGGCAGCGATCACAGCAACCAGATCAATCACAGCAATCAGATCAATCGCAGCAATCAGATCGATCACAGCTACCACAGCAATCGTTCCAATCACTGCAGCCAGATCAATCACAACAGCAACAGCAGCCACAGCAGTTCCAACAGCCACAGCAACAGCAATTCCAACAGCCACAGCAACCAAAAGGTGACGTGTATCGCGATCCGAACGGCCGATTCTCCGTCACTGTCCCATCCGGGTGGAATGCCGCGCCACAAGGTGATGGTGTTGTCGTCACAAAGGGGTCGAGCTACGTCCTCATGTCACCGTTCGACGGTGGCCGTTCGCCGCATGACGTTGTCGCGGCGCTCAGTCAGCAGTACAGCTCGCAGTGGCGGAATCTGACCAGCGCCGGACGCGGTGACTTCACACTTGGCTGGCAGCCGGCGTCGTACGAGATGTTCTCGGGCACTAGCCCGAAGGGTATACCCGCAGTGCTCCGCATTGCGGGCGTGATTGCCCCGGGTGGCCAGGCGTATGCCGTCCTTGGCAGCGCGCCGCAGAGCGAGTTCGCGGACGTGAAGAGCGCGCTGCAATCAATCGACGCGAGCATCACGTTCCCCGGCGGTGCGCACGGTAGTGACGGCTCCAATGGTGGGCAGCGTCCGCCTGACCAGGCGCCACCGCTCGGCCAACCCAACGACCAACCGAATGGCCAACCCCGCTATCAGCCTAATTACCCACCCAACGCTCAGCGTAACTACCAACCCAACGGTCCGCCTAATTATCAACCTGCCAGCGCAAGGGGGGGTGGTACGGCTCCCGGCGGCGAACAAAGCGGCTACTACCGAATGCACTGGGTGCGGCTCATGGACCAGTACGGCTTCGGCCAGCCCGTGGAGGTGGCGCGCCTTCTCGTGCCAGTCGACT
>JBPCQO010000170.1:0-9348 GCA_050998035.1 Gemmatimonadaceae bacterium
GGACTCCTTGTATGCCTCGATCTCGTTCTCGAGGTAAAGTTCGTATTCGTGACGGGGCGAGCGTTGCGGCGGTTTTGGCATTCGGCTTGAAGCTAGAGTAGCCGCTTCGCCGCGCAAGGGGAGCACCCGAGTCGAACGCGCGGTCGAGCCCGGATCGGACGAACGTGCGAGCGAGACGGCTGTCTCCGGTACACATATCTGCTGCTACTATCAGCGCTCAGCTTCCAGCAGTGCGCCCTTCAGGTAGCCGGTCTCGGCAACGGTGAGAAGTTCGGGATGGTCCAGCGGTGGCCCCGTGATCTCGCGTAGAATAATCCTGCGACCGCTGTCCGCGGCCGCGGCCTGCAGCATCTCCAGAAAGGCAGCCTTGCTCAGGTGAAAGCTGCAGCTCGCCGTGTACAACAAGCCGCCCGGAGCCAGCAGGCGCATCGCTCGCAGATTGATGTCCTTGTATCCGCGCACCGCGCCAGCGAGCGACTGCCGGTTCTTTGCGAAGGCCGGCGGGTCCAGTACGATCGTGTCGTAATGTGTCCCATCCTGCTCGCGCGCTCTTAGAAAGTCGAACGTATCGGCTTCTACGAACGAAATGTTCCTGAGCTTGTTCCGCTCAGCATTGTCACTCGCGCGCTCCAGTGCCGCGCTGGATACATCCAGCGCCGTCACGTGTGCCGCACGCTGGGCCAGGTGCAGCGCGAATGATCCGTGATAGCTGAAGCAGTCAAGCGCCTCGCCATGCGAAACGCTCCCGACCAGCCGTCGATTCTCGCGCTGGTCCAGAAAGGCTCCCGTCTTCTGTCCCGTCCACGGCGCAGCCAGATACTTGATGCCGTACTCGGTGACCTCCACTTCCTGCGGCACGTCGCCGAACAGGAGCGTCGTCTCCCGGCTCAATCCCTCGCGTGCGCGAGTGGACGCATCGTTCCGGGCCAGTATCCCGGCGGGCTCCAACAGGTCCATGAGCGCGGCGACGATCTCGCTTCTGAACGCCTCCAGTCCGGCGCTCATCAACTGCACCACGAGGTAGTCCCCATACCTGTCGACCACGAGCGAGGGGAGAGCATCGCCCTCGCCGTGCACCACGCGCCAGGCATTCGTGTGCAGCGCTAAGGGACCGCGGCGCTCGCTAGCGCTGCGAATTCGCTCGCGCCACCACGCTCCGTCGATCGCGGCGTGCGCATTGCGGTCCAGCAACCGGAGCGATATCTCGGACCGCGGGCTCCAGAGAGCGACGCCCAAAGCCTTGCCGCGGCCGTCGCGTACTTCTACGATACCTGCGGGGGCATCAGGCGCGCGACTCACGTCGCTCTTGAAAATCCAGGGATGACCATTCTCCCACCGGCGAGATCCTCGGCTGGATACTTCAGCCACCGGGCGGTCAGGACGTGATGTCATCGCCCAAGGTACACGATTCTTGCGATAGCCTCCACCATGAATCGCTCAATCTCCCTTGCGGCCGTGCTCCCCGTCACCGTCGTCGTTGCCGCTGGTGCTCTCGTACTAAGTCGCAAGGAGCGCACGGCGAAGCAGCTGGAGCGATTCGGGGCCGCGGCTCTGGAAACGCTCCTCAACGCCATCGATGCGAACGATCCAGTGACCGGAGCACACGTTCGGCGCGTTGCGCGCTACGCCATCGTCCTGGGCGATGCGATGGGCGTGGACGATCATCAAGGCCACGACATCGAACGCGTCGCTCTGTTTCACGACATTGGCAAGATCCACGAGGCGCTGTTCGACGTCATTCACGAGGACAACAAGCTGTCGGAGTCGGAGCGGCGCGCCGTCAACACGCACCCGCAGCGCGGCGCTGACGTGCTCAAGCCGCTCGCGGCGTTCTATCCGGACCTACCCGAGGGCGTCCTTTCGCATCACGAACGATGGGACGGCACCGGCTACCCGCGCGGTCTCAAGGGAACGGCCATCCCGCTATCCGCGCGCGTTGTTGCGATCGCCGACACATTCGACGCGATCACGCACGCGCGCCGCTATCGCCCCGGGCGCACGTTCACAGTCGGTGAGGAGTTGATCGCTGAAGGGCGGGGTACTCAGTTCGACCCTGACATCGTCGATCTCTTCCTGAGCCCGCCAGTCATCAAGCGCATACGTGACGAGAAGCAGGCTGCTGCTGCTGCTGCCGTCGAGAAGGGAAGCGGGCATCGCCCCAAGCGTGCCGAAGAGGATGTCGAAGGGCCGGACGTCAGCTTCCGCTGGCGCGGTTCAGCTCCCGCGCAACCCGCACAGCCTCCACACTCTGCAGCGCGGCCCGCGTAGCTGTCCGAGTCGAATCCAGCGCACCATCACCCCGCTAAGCTCACCGCGCAGGCGGCCTGGCGCGCACCGACCGCTTTGCGTTGTCGTGCTCCGCGATCGTTCTGGTGAACTCGTGATGGCCGTCCTGCGCGGCTACGAAATAGAGATACGGCACATTGGCAGGCTCCAGTGCGGCCAGTATGCTCGCGCCGCCCGGCGACGCGATGGGACCCGGCGGTAGCCCTGGATGTTGGTACGTGTTGTACGGCGATTGTACTTCCAGATCTCGGTAGAGCACCCGCCCAACGTGGTGGCCGAGTGAGTACTGGACGGTGGGATCGGCCTGCAGCGGCATTGCATCACGCAACCGGTTGTAGTACACCGCCGCGATCACCGCGCGCTCCTCCGGAAGCTTCGCTTCCTTCTCGACGATCGATGCCATGGTGACGATCTCGTGCTTGGTGTGGCCCAGCGCTGCTGCCTTGGCGTCGTACTCGGGCTTCCACGCCCGCTCGAAGCGCTTCACCATCTCCCCCACTGCCTCACGAGCGGTAGTGCCGGGGGCAAAGACGTAAGTGTCCGGAAAGAGATAGCCTTCCAGCGTCGCCGCGGGATCGCCAAGCTGTGCGCGCAGTACGGAGTCGCGTACGGCGGAGTCCACCGCTTCGGGCGACACGTGTAGCGCGCGCTGGAGCACGGGTGTGATCTGCACGATCGCGAAGCCCTCCGGAATGGTAACCCGGTTTATGATTCCGCTCCCTCCGTTCATCGCTTTCACCAGGTCGCTCCAGCGCGTGCCGCGGCGCAGCAGGTACGTCCCCGCCTGGATCTGACGGTCGTGTCCGCCGGCCCGTGCGTACACCCGAAACGCCAGCGGTAAATCGACCACGCCGGCGCTGGCCATCGAATCCGCCGCCGCACGAAACGAAGCACCGCGCGGAATGATCACTCGCACCGGCGTGCCGTGCGGTCCGCTGCATTCAGCGAGCGTGCATCCCGCGGCCGAAATCATCGCAGCGAGCGCGAGGGTGCGTGCGAGTAGGCGGTGGCGTTTGTACAAGCACTTGTACGGGGCATAGTGCAATCGCATTGGGTTACTCCCCCAACCGCAGTGCATGCTGAAGCAGCACCGTTGCCGCCATGGCATCCACGTCGCCCTTGCGTCCTTCCGTGGATCCGCCCATCTCGCGCACCGCGCGAAGGGCAGCCGCGGTGGTGAAGCGCTCATCCACGTACCGCACGGGGAGCCCCGTCCGCGACTGGAGCGCCGCGCCAACCAGGCGTACCTCCGCGCAGCGCGGCGTCTCGTCACCGTTCCCGTCCAGCGGAAGACCTATCACGAATTCCGCTGCCTCAAGCTCCTCCGCACGTCTGATCAACTCCGCGACTGGCGGGCGCTTGCCCGCGCGGCGCACGATGTGACCGGCAGGCGACGCGATCATCTTCAGCGGATCGCTCAGCGCCAGTCCGATGCGCTTCTCGCCCCAATCGATAGCCATGACACGCCCGACCATCAGCCCTGCGCCATCTTGCGGAAGAACTCCGCGTTGTTCTTGGTGCGACTCATCTGCTTGAGCAGAAAATCGATCGCTTCGGTCTCCGGCATGTCGGACAGGAACTGGCGCAGCAGCGTGGTGCGGTTGATCTCGGATTGATCCAGCAGCAGCTCCTCCTTCCGCGTCCCTGAGCGGAAGATGTCGATCGCGGGATAGATGCGCCGGTCGGCTATCCGGCGGTCCAGGATGAGCTCCGTATTGCCCGTCCACTCGAACTCATCGAATATCACGTCGTCCATGCGTGATCCCGTCTCCACAAGTGCCGTCGCGATGATCGTGAGCGAGCCGCCACCGTCGATGTTGCGCGCGGTGCCGAAGAACGCCTTGGGCTTCTGCAGCGCGGTCACCTCGACGCCGCCCGACAGGATCTTTCCGCCGCTCGGCGCGATGGTGTTATGTGCGCGCGCGAATCTCGTGATGGAATCGAGCAGGATCACCACGTCGTGTCCGCTCTCCACCAGGCGACGCGCTTTCTGGAGCACCATGTCCGCGACCTGCACGTGCCGGGCTGCACCTTCATCAAAGGTGGAGCTGATGACCTCCGCGCCCGGTATCGTAGCGCGCATCTCCGTCACTTCTTCCGGGCGCTCGTCTATGAGAAGCAGAATCACGCGCACCTCCGGATGGTTCTCGCAGATTGCGTTCGCGATTTTCTGCAGCAGGATGGTTTTGCCCGCACGCGGCGGTGCGACTATCAGCCCGCGCTGTCCCTTCCCGATGGGCGCCATCACGTCGACAACGCGCATGCTGAGATCGCCGTCGCTCGTTTCCAACCGCAGTCGTGTGTCTGGGTAGCGCGGCCGGAGAGCGTCGAACGGGACTCGCGTGCGTGTGGTGTCAGGCTCATGCCCGTTCACCCGCTCCACACGCAGCAGCGCGAGATACTTTTCCCACGGCTTGGGTGGCCGAACCTCGCCGAATACCTCATCGCCGGTGCGGAGATCGAACCGCTTGATCTGAGACGGCGACACGTACACGTCGTCCGTCCCCGCTAGATAGCTCCACTCCTGACCGCGCAGGAACCCGTAGCCTTCCGGCAGGATCTCGAGCACGCCCTCGGCGCGCAGCGAGACGCCGGAGTCGAGCAAGCTCTGCCCGATTTTGAGGATCAACTCCGGCTTGGTGAGCCCGTCTGGATGCTCCACCTGTAACCCAGCGGCCATGCCGTGAAGCTCAGGTACTGACTGGCGCTTGAGTTCTGCGATTTCCACGCGTTGTATCGTGCTTGTGTTGATGGTCGATCAGAGTACGAGGGAGTGCCGCGAGACGTTCGGCCGGATGGTTGCCGAACGTCTTCAGTGTCTCTGGTTGGCGATGTTGCAATGTTCTTGGAGCGGTGTTAGATCGGTGCTGGAGTGGTACTAGAATGGCAGATAGCGCAACGGGTGGTGCTTGGCGTTCTGTACCAGCGAATCCAGTTGCAGCCGCATGCGGTCCAGCTCCAGCGTTAGTGTGCTGTCGCCGTGAGTCGGGTGTGCGGTGTACAGCGTCAGACGCTCGCGCAGTGTGTCCACCGTTGCAAGAGTGTGGCGAGCATGCAGCACCAGTGTCGAATCGCGCCGGAATCGACCAACGTTGCCACTGCCAGATACGGCCGTCGCACGGATCGAGTCCGTCACGGCCGACAGCCGCGCGACTTCCGCGCGCAATGTCGCAGTGTCGTGTACCGCCATCGCGAGGGTGCCGCGCGACTGGGTTGCACGCCGCTTAAAACGGTCGACCGCGTTCCGCACCTGGTTTACCTGCGACTCGGTTCGCGCCCTTAGCGTCCCGACCTCTCCAACCGTTGTTCCGAAGTCAGCGCTGACCTGCTTTACCTCGGCGGCGATCGCTGTAACGCTGTCGCCCAGCGATGAAATGTCTGCCACGCCGGGCCTGCTCTCGACCTGTGCCTTGGCACGGAGCGTATCGCCACTCGCGATAGGCGGCGAGTTGCGCGTGCCCACGGTGATATACACCACGGGAGCCCCAATGAGGTTTCCACCCGGCCTGATCTGGATATCCGAATCCTTCCGCAGGTAAGGCATGTACTGCGTGAGGATATCCATGTCGATCGCGACCCGTTCCGTGGTATCCGCCGTCGGCGCCCGAAGACTGACGTTGGTGACGAGACCAACTTTCTGTCCCGCGAGCCACACCTCCGTCCCCTTCAAGACCCTCGTCGCACGGTCAGTCACCGTGTGCAGCGGGGTGGTATCGCCGTGCAGAGCGCCGATCCTGGCGAACAACAGGATTGCCGCCGCCGCCGCCGCGATTGCGGCAAACGCGAAGAGACCAACTTTGAGCTGAGACCAGAATTCGGCGCGGGGCATACGGCGGAAGGGTGCCGGAGTCGTGCCAGGAGGGCAGAGGGACCGAACGCTCGGAGGCCATCACGGACTCAGAACGCGAGCAACACGAAACTTAGCGAGGGCGGCGGCTTGCCAGCAGGGGGTCGCACACCCGGAGATCCAGGCCCATGATACTAGCAAGCGCTTCATTTACGTCACAGACTCGCCTAACTAGGTTAGACCACATGCTGACGCTTTCGCCCAACTTACGAACGCTGGTCGAAACGGCCCGTGACATCGCCACGACCGTAACCGCTCGCACCGTTCACGACGACGACCGCGATGCCCGTTGGCCCGAGGCAACGATGCGCGCCCTCGCCACCTCGCGTCTGACGGCCCTCCAGGCACCCGTGTCGGCGGGCGGGCACGGTGAGGGGATGGTCGGTTTGGTAGCGGTTTCCGAAGTGCTGGCGCAGGAGAGCGCCTCGGCGGCGCTCTGCTTCGCGATGCACTGTGTGGGAACGGCTGTGCTCACCGCCAAGGCCACGGACGCACAGCGGGAGCGCTACCTTGTTCCCATTGCGCGCGGCGAGCACCTGACGACACTCGCCATCAGCGAGCCTGCGTCGGGAGCGTTCTTTTTCTATCCAGAGACAACGCTCGAGTCCATACCCGGCGGCTTCCGCGTCTCCGGCACCAAAAGCTTCGTCACCAACAGTGGGCACGCCGACTCATACGTAGTCTCCACGGCTGCGGTCGCCGACGGTAGCGAGATGGACGGCGCGTTCAGCTGTGTCGTCGTAGACCGGGATCGCCCGGGCATCGAGTCGCTCGACGCCTGGTCTGGTTTCGGAATGCGCGCCAACGACTCCCGCACGGTACGGCTCGCAGGCGTTGAGATACCACAGGATAGCCTGCTGGGCGCACAGGGCGACCAGCTATGGTACGTCTTCGAGGTGATCGCGCCGTACTTTCTGATGGCTATGGCAGGAACGTACCTGGGCCTCGCCCAGGCGGCGTTCGATGAGGCGCGGCTCCACACGGGCACGCGCCGCTACGGCCACTCAGGAGAGCTTCTCGGCCAAGCGCCAGTCGTCGCGCATCGACTCGGGGATGTCTGGGGGAAGCTCGAGGCTACTCGGCAGCTCATCTACTCAGCGGCGATGAAAGGCGACGCAGGTGCGCCGGACGCACTGCCCTCAATCCTGGCGTGCAAGGCGATGGCGGCCGACACAGCCGTGTTGCTCGCCAACGAGGCGATGACGCTTTGCGGCGGTAGCGCGTACCGGGAGAACAGTCGCCTCGCGCGCATCCTTCGCGACGCGCGCGCGAGCCACGTCATGGCGCCGACGACGGACGTGCTAAAGACCTGGGTCGGGCGGTCACTTCTGAAGCTTCCGTTGCTGTGAGCAGCGCCGTTACTCCCGCGGCAGTAACGGACTCCGCCGTCGGTGTGGTCCTTCTCCATGCCGCTGGGCGGCGGCCAGAATGGACCGAACGCGCCGCAGCTCGGGTGTTCACACTTGCTGCTGGTCGCCGCGACACGCACGAAGTCGCAGAAGCTGTCGGTGCTGACGCAGGTGCGGAATGCGTTCTCATAGACGCCCACACGCTGGATGCTCTGCCCACCGCACGCCTAGTGCATCAGGTGGACGCCGAGGTGCAGGTTATTGCCGTCGTCGACACCCAGGAACGCCGCCGCGCACTTGAGCGCGCGATGCTCTTCGCGCCGGGGATCGGTGAGGTCTGGCTCGCATCAAGCGGCGAGGTCGTCGCGGGGCTCGTTGAGCGAGCTGTCGGCGTTACGCGCCAGCGGCGGAAGTTCCGGCGCACGCGCGAGCGTCTGGAGCGTGACGGAGTCACGCAGTCGCCGCAGCGGACAGAGCGGGCGCTGATCTCCGACGCTTACCTCGCCAACCTTCTACAGGTTCTGCCCGACGCCGTTTTCTCGGTCGACGCCGCCGGCCGCATCCTCTCGGCTACTCCCGCGGCTGAGCGTCTCCTCAACATCGCGGGATCTGACCTCGTCGGGTCCACGCTCGTGCAGGCACTACGGACGAGCGACGCGCCGGCGTTGAAGACTCTCCTCGCTGAGGCGACCCAGAGCCCACGCGGTGCTGAGGTAACGTTTCAGCGCGGGGACGGTGAGGCGGGCTACGGGGAGCTGATCGTCACTCACGTGGCGGGGAGCGAACCTGCGTTCTCAGCTGTCGTGCTGCACGACCTGACGGAACGTCGCCTGGCGCAGCAGCAGCTCGAAGATCAGGCGCTCGAGCTCGAGCACCAATCGAGTGTCGTGCAGGACCAGGCCATGGAGCTCGAGCAAACCAACGACGAGCTGCTTCGGCAGCGGACAGATCTTGAGACGGCGCTCGCAACACGGAGCCGGTTCTACGCCTCGATGAATCATGAGCTGCGGACGCCGATAAACGCGGTGATCGGATACACCGCTCTCGCGCTCGAAGGGATCTACGGCCCGCTCGCCGCTCCGTTGCGCGACGCGCTCACCCGGTCGCAGCGAGCCGCCAAGCACCTGCAGGAGCTGGTCGACGACGTGCTCGACCTCGCGAAGATCGAGGCGGGACGCATCGATCTTTCGATGGAGACCGTCGACCTGACTTTGCTGGCCGACGACGTACTAATAACAGTGCGACCCGCGGCCGAGGCGAACGGAACCGCCGTCTTGCTCGACTGCCGCGGCGACGTGTCGGCGCCGGTGGTCACGGACGCAAGGCGGGTACGGCAGATCCTGCTCAACCTCCTGGGCAACGCCGTCAAGTTTGGGGCAGGACGGCCGGTCAGTCTCCTGTGCGAGGCCATCCCGGGCGCGATCACCATCAGTGTTGTCGACCAAGGCTTTGGCATTCCGGAGAGCGAACATGAACGCATCTTCGAGGAGTTCGTGCAGCTGGATCCAGAGCGGCACCGCGGCACCGGCCTCGGCCTGCCGATCTCTCGCCGACTCGCTGCAATGCTCGGTGGCACTCTGACGGTCGCTTCCGTACAGGATCAAGGAAGCACGTTTGCGCTGACGTTGCCGACGGTCGCAACGTTGGCCTGACGGTAATTTAGGCGGAAGCCACTGGACGGCGGTTGAGTTCCATTTGGCATCCACGATGCGACGACACCAACTTGCGGCGGGTTCAGGAAAGACAAAAACCCCGCAACATAAGTCGTCGCAGGGTTTTCGTTTATAAGTCGGGGTGGCCGGATTTGAACCGGCGACCTCTTGCTCCCGAAGCAAGCGCGCTACCGGGCTACGCTACACCCCGATT
>JBPCQO010000209.1:0-3318 GCA_050998035.1 Gemmatimonadaceae bacterium
TCAACCGGCTGTTCTTCTCGCCCAAGCGCTACGATCTGGGGCGCGTGGGACGGTACAAGATCAATCAGCGCCTCAACACCACTCGCCCCGCGGGCGAGACGGTACTAACTAAAGAAGATTTCGTCGCGATCATCCGCTACCTCATTGAGCTGCACGAGGGACGGGGCGACGTGGACGATATCGATCACCTCGGCAACCGTCGCATCAGGTCGGTTGGTGAGCTGATCGCGAACCAGTTCTCTGTTGGTCTCTCGCGCATGGCTCGGCTCGTGAAGGAGCGCATGTCGATCAACACGGATCCGGAAAAGATCAGCCTCGACGATCTGGTGAACGCACGTACCGTTAGCGCGGTAATTCAGGCGTTCTTCGGTTCGTCGCAGCTGTCACAATTCATGGACCAGACCAATCCGCTCGCCGAGCTGACGCACAAGCGTCGTCTTTCGGCGCTCGGACCGGGCGGTCTCACGCGTGAGCGCGCCGGCTTCGAGGTGCGCGACGTGCACTACTCGCAGTACGGCCGCATGTGCCCCATCGAGACGCCGGAAGGTCCGAACATCGGACTCATCACGTCGCTTGCCAAGTTCGCGCGTGTTAACGACCTCGGCTTCATCGAGACCCCGTACCTGGTGGTCAAGAACGGCAAGGTCACGGCGGAGAAGGCATGGCTTGATGCCAACCGTGAGGAAGGCGCGATCATCGCGCAGGCGAATGCGGCACTCAATCCCGACGGCTCGTTCGTTGAGGATCTGGTGCTCTGCAGGCAGGGTGGCGACGTGCCGCTCTCGCCGCCAGACCGAATCGACTACATGGATGTTGCACCGGCGCAGCTCGTCTCCATCGCGGCTGCTCTGATCCCGTTCCTCGAGCATGACGATGCCAATCGCGCGCTCATGGGATCGAACATGCAGCGTCAGGCAGTTCCTCTGCTCAACCCGCGCACTCCGATGTGCGGTACGGGGCTCGAGGAGAAGGTTGCGCGTGACTCCGGTGCGGTCGTTATCGCGCTTCGTGCCGGTGTCGTCTCCAGCGTCACGGCCGACGAGATCGTCGTCGATGCTGACGAGGTTGCTACCAAGAAGGCCGGAGACCGGCCGCTTGCGCGTCTCACGCAGCACGATCGTTACAGACTGAAAAAGTACTGGCGCACCAATCAGGATACGGCGATCAACCAGCGTCCGCTGGTCCATCGTGGCCAGCACGTGGAATCGGGCGAGGTTCTGGCCGACGGTGCGTCGACGGAGCAGGGCCAGCTTGCGCTCGGTGCCAACGTCACGGTGGCGTTCATGCCGTGGTACGGCCACAACTTCGAGGATGCTATCGTCCTCTCCGAGCGACTGGTGAAGGACGACGTGTATTCGTCCATCCACATCCAGGAGCTTGAACTGCACGTGCGCGATACGAAGCGCGGGCAGGAGGAGATCACGAAGGAAATCCCGAATGTCGCGGAAGAAGCGCTCACTGATCTCGATGAGCGCGGCATCGTGCGCATCGGTGCACAGGTGAAGCCGGGCGACATTCTTGTTGGTAAGATCACGCCGAAGGGTGAAACGGAGCTTTCTCCAGAAGAGAAGCTCCTCACCGCCATCTTAGGTGAGAAGGCGAAGGACGTGAAGGACTCGTCACTCAAGGTCCCGCCGGGAATGGAAGGCGTCGTCATCGACGTCAAGATCTTCTCGCGCGTTGAAGACCAGGTGGTTGAAAAGGATCGCGGCGAGCGGATTGGTGAGATCCGTCGCGTCGAAGGTCTCGAGAAGATTCGTGTCAACGAAGTTCGTGACGGCGAGCTGATGGACATGCTCGAAGGGCACATCATCGCCCTCGCGCTGCGCGCCGGCACGGTAGAAGAGGCAATTCCGCAGGGAACCACGCTCACGGCTGACGTTCTCGACGGAATCAAGTTCGCCACAATCGATCTCAAGACGCTCCGCGTCGAGGATCGCGATGTGAACGAGCGCATGCGCACCATCATCGACGCAGCCAATGAGGAGAAGGCGAAGCTCGAAGAGAAGGCCGAAGAGCGCATCGATCGCGTTCTGCAGCCTGATGAGCTCCCGCCTGGTGTGATTCAGCTCGTGAAGGTTTACATGGCCGAGAAGCGCAAGATCTCGGTCGGTGACAAGATGGCCGGACGTCACGGTAACAAGGGTATCGTCGCGCGTATCGTTCCTGAGGAGGACATGCCGTTCCTCCCAGACGGTCGCCCCGTCGACATCGTCTTGAACCCGCTCGGCGTACCAAGCCGAATGAATGTTGGACAGATTCTCGAAACCCACCTTGGGTGGGCCGGAAAACTGCTCGGCTTCTATGCAAAGACACCTGTGTTCCAGGGCGCGAACGAGCGCGAGATTGGTACACTTCTCAAGCTCGGTGCGCTGACCTGGGTGCGCGACGGTCTGCAGTTGGGCGGAAAGGGACTGACCGTAACGGATGAAGAGATCCGCGGCATCCTGACAGACATGAGGCCTGCAACCATCGAGGCAGCGAGCAAGATCGAGCTGCTCTCGGATGCGACGTTAAATGATCTGGGCGTGAAGGGTCGCTCTGCGCCCACACGCGCAGTGTACGCCCGCATTCGTGACTTCGTCGTCACGGCTGCGCGGGATCTGGTTGCACGCGAAGAGAACGAGCTCGACAATCAGCTCGCGTTCCACAAGAACGCGACTGATGAAGAGGAGTACACGGAGCTGTATCGCAACACTTTCAAGGACCAGATCAAGGGCCTTGAGAAGCAGCGCGGTGTTGGCGCAGGCTCGTTGCTGCGCGGACAGGAGCTACATGCGCTTGCTGATTCTGTCGAGTCCAAGGACTTCGACGTTGACGCGGCGGCCACGGAGCTCATGCGGTTGGCCGGTATTACGCCAGGCGGCAAGGTGCGCCTGCGCGACGGGCGTACCGGCGAGACATTCGATTCGCCGGTGACCGTTGGAACCATCTACATGCTTAAGCTGTCGCACTTGGTCGACGACAAGATCCATGCGCGCAGCATCGGGCCGTACTCGCTCGTCACGCAGCAGCCGCTCGCGGGTAAGGCGCAGTTCGGTGGCCAGCGTTTTGGAGAGATGGAAGTGTGGGCGCTCGAGGCGTATGGCGCCGCGCACACGCTGCAGGAAATTCTCACCGTCAAGTCCGACGATGTGAACGGTCGCAGCAAGGTGTACGAAGCAATCGTGAAAGGACAGAACCTGCCCGAGCCGGGAACGCCAGAGTCGTTCAACGTGCTCGTGCAGGAGCTCAAGGCCCTTGGTATCTATGTCCGCATGGGTGCCAACGAGTCCGGGTTTGCCGCCCGGATGAACGCCGCGCACGACGGCGCCGCCG
>JBPCQO010000032.1:0-3625 GCA_050998035.1 Gemmatimonadaceae bacterium
GAGGGGGCGACCGCCGGTCGCCCCTACGTGGGGTATCGTGAAGATCATTGTCGGGCTGGGTAATCCCGGCCGTGAGTACGCCGGCACCCGCCACAACGTGGGGTGGTGGGTGGTGGACCACATTGCCGAAGCGTGGCACTTCGACGGCTGGCGGAAGGACAATGATGCGCTGGTCTCGAGCGGAACAGTAGGCAACATCAAGGTGCGTCTGCTCAAGCCGCAAACGTTCATGAACCTGAGCGGTGACGCGTTGCGCCCGTACACGCGCCGTCCATTCTGGTCCGGCAAGACGGACCTGCTCGTCGTCGTGGACGACGTGGCGCTCCCGGTAGGGCGTTTCCGGCTTCGGGGCAAGGGGAGCGCGGGCGGACACAATGGCCTCAAGCACGTGGAGCACACGCTCAAATCCGCGGAGTATGCCCGGCTCCGCATCGGCGTGGGCCCCGGTGAGGACCGTCAGATCTCGGGCGACCTGGCAAATTTCGTTCTCGCGCCATTCGGAAAATTCGAGCGCGAGGAGATCCTGACACTGATGCCGTCGATCACCGCAGCGTGCGATACGTGGTTGCGCGACGGGATCGACCGCGCAATGAGCGCACACAATCGCACGTAACTGTCGCACGTAACTGTCGCACGTAATCAACGCAAGCAAAACGTAAGCAATGCTGAAACTCGGAATCGTCGGTCTCCCAAACGTCGGCAAGTCGACGCTTTTCAACGCGCTCACAGCGGCCAAGGCGGAGGCCGCGAACTATCCGTTCTGCACGGTTGAGCCGAACGTCGGAATGGTTGAAGTTCCCGATGCGCGGCTGGACAAGCTGGCGGAGATAGTTCTGCCCAAGCGAACCGTGCCCGCGGTGGTGCAGTTCGTCGACATCGCCGGCTTGGTGAAAGGTGCGGCCGACGGCGAGGGGTTGGGCAACAAGTTTCTGGCGAACATTCGCGAGACCGACGCCATCGTGCACGTGGTGCGCTGCTTCGAGGATGAGGACGTGACCCACGTGATGGGTGCGGTCGACCCGGCGCGGGACCGCGATGTGATCGAGTTCGAGCTCGCGCTGTCGGACCTCGCAACGATGGAAAAGCGGCTCGATCGCACTCGGCGTGCGGCCAAGACCGGAGACAAGGAAGCGCAAGCTGAGCTCGCGGTGCTGGAGCGCGCACACAGCTTTCTCGCTGAGGGGCGCGGGTTATGGCATGCGCGGCTTAGCGCCGAGGAGAAGGCGGTGCTTGCGCCGCTATCACTTCTCACCGTGAAGCCGGTGCTGTACGCGGCAAACGTTAGTGACGAGGAGCTCACCGGTGAGGAGGGTCCGCACCTCAAGGCTCTCCGCGCAGCGGTGGCCGACAGTGCCGAGAACGCGGACGTAGTTCCCTTCTCCGCCAAGATCGAGGCGGAGCTGGCGGAGCTACCGCCGGAGGACCGATCGGAGTTTCTGGCGTCGCTCGGGCTCGACAGTGCGGGGCTGGACCGATTGATCCGTGCGGGATATCACCTGCTCGGATTGGAGACCTACTTCACCGCGGGCGAGCAGGAAGTGCGCGCGTGGACCATCCACCGCGGCGACACCGCGCCCAAGGCCGCAGCAGTGATCCACACGGATTTCGAGCGCGGCTTCATCAAGGCCGACACTGTCGCGTATCAGGCGTTCGTCGCCGACGGTGGCTGGAAGGACGCGCGCGACAAGGGCGATGTGCGGTCTGAGGGAAAGGAGTACGTGGTGCAGGACGGTGACGTGATGTTGTTCAAGTTCAACGTGTAGGCGCGGACCAACATCACCACGACGCCCGCCGAGAGCGAGAGAGCCCGTTCGAGTGCGCTACCTATCTTCATGGGACGGGTGGATTAGGAGTGACGATAGGTTATTTTAAGAGGCTGTAGGACAGCAGTACAACCCATCCCCTCTCTCGACTCAGGCAACCAGTCGGGGGCGGTTATGACCACAGGGAGGATTGCCAGCACATGACTCGTGAATACGAGGCGGTGTACATTTTCGATTCTGCACTCGAAGACGCCGCTATCACCGAAAAGCTAGGTCGCCACCACGCGATGCTTGCGCTGCCCGAAGAGGCAAAGCTCGACATCTGGGGACGCCGCCAGCTCGCCTACAAGATCGGCCGCCACGAAAACGGCTACTACGTCGTCGCGCGCTTCGCCGCCGAGACAACGCTGCTACCAGAGTTTGAACGCGCGCTCAAGCTGGATGGCGGTGTCATCCGTTACCTCATCACGCTGTACGAGCACGAGTTGGGCGTCCCGGCCGAGAGGGCCGAGGCCAATGCCGCGCGCGCCCGCGCGCTGGCTGAAGAAGAAGATGACGAGGACGAGGAGTAGCCCATGGCAAGACGCAATAAGAAGGTTTCGCCGGTCCTTGAGGCTGGCATCAGGTTCATCGATTACAATGACGAGCGGTTCCTGAGCCGCTTCATCACCGAAAATGGAAAGATTCTTCCAGGGCGGCTAAGCGGGGTCGATGCCCGGCATCAGCGTCAACTGGCACGTGCGATTAAGCGCGCACGCTACCTGGCGCTCCTGCCATACACCCGGAGCCAGGGCGCCTAACCCGCGTCCTACTCTCTAGTGCCGTCCGTCACCGCACCTGGCTGGCGATCCGCGCTCCTCGCGCTGGTCGCTTTCGTGGTGCTCCCGCTGCTGCCAACGGCGCTCAAATCGGTGATTCCGATCGAGCAGACCTGGATTTTGTTCACCGCCGCGTTGGCCATCTGTGCAGCGCTGGGGTGGTGGAATGGCGGGAACCTCCGGGTCGCGATTGCGGCAGCTCTCATTGCGGTCGCGGCCGCGCTCCTCCCGCTCACCATTGCCGGGACGGCGTACGGCGGACTGGTGTACGGCTGGACGCTGCTGCTGTGCGCGGCGTTCGGAGTGGCTTCGCTTCTGACGCCGGGCGAGGGCTTTTTTGTTCGGGCGCTGTGGGCCGTGGGAATGGCAGTGGTTGGATCATTCATCGTCGCCACCGTCACGCCGGGTGGTGCTTCCAACGTGCATGAGGTGATGGCCTCGGAATACGGACGCCGTACCGAGGCCACGATTGGATGGTTTGACAGGGTGACCATGTCGCCTGATTGGCGTCGCGCCGCGGAGAAGAACCCGCAGCTGGACGCGATGGCGTCCAGTAACGAGGTGGATCTGCGCCGGCTGCCGGATCAGGCGGCCAGGCTGATACCGGCCTTCGTCGCCCTGGAGTCCATGGCCGCTCTCGCGCTGGCGTGGGCGGCGTACAATCGACTGGGAAGGACAGCAGCTGGTCCGGCGCTCGGGTCGCTCAAGGACTTCAGGTTCAATGATCAGTTGATCTGGGGATTGGCGGTGGGAGCGACAATCTTCTTTCTGCCGGTCTTCCACGACGGCAAGAATGCGGGGCTGAATCTCCTGGTATTTTTTGGAGCGCTGTACCTGCTACGCGGGGTCGGCGTGCTGGCTTGTGTTACACGCGGTAAATGGGTGGGAACGCTACTGATCGTTCTGACGATCTTCGCCCCTGCCCTGCTCGGGGCTCTGGCGCTAGGCGTTGGAGTGGGCGACACGTGGATGGACTGGCGCACTCGCGCGCAGTCGGCGACCTGATGGTTTGGTCTGGACGTTCAACAGGGGAGTTTAGGTAAA
>JBPCQO010000053.1:0-3014 GCA_050998035.1 Gemmatimonadaceae bacterium
CGAGCATATGAGCGACAACGAGATCAGCCGCAGAGATGCGCTCAAGATTCTTGGGATGGCACCGCTCACCGGCGCGCTACACTGGACGCCGCAGGACGTGGACCGCGCCAACCGCGAGCTGCAGCGAGTCGCACCAGATGATGCCGTACCCGTCGCGCTCAAGTTCTTCACTCCGCATGAGTACGCGACCGTGCACATACTGGTGGACATGATCATACCACGGGACGAGTGCTCCGGCAGCGCGACCGACGCACGCGTCCCCGAATTCATGGACTTCATGTTGGCCGAAGCGTCCGAGCGCACGCGCACCGAGATGCACGGTGGCCTCGTCTGGCTCGACACGGAGTGCAACAAACGTCACGGCGCCAACTTCCTGCACTCGACACCAGCACAGCGCACAGCCGTTCTGGATGACATCGCCTGGCCCAAGCGCGCTCGTGCGGAGCTGGCGCACGGGGTTGCATTCTTCAACAACTTCCGCGACCTCACAGCATCCGGTTTCTTCTCATCCGAGATGGGCTATCGCGATGTGCAGTACAGGGGTGAAGTGTTCAACCCAAACTGGAACGGCTGCCCTCCGGAAGCGTTGGCGAAGCTGGGTGTGAGCTATGACGTGATGCATAGCAAGCCGAATCAACGCACTTCATGATCTCCCCATGAGCTCGTCCCGACTAGGCATCGGATTCATAGGAAGCGGATTCAATGCCAACTTCCATCTCCAGGCATTTCAGGGCGTGCGCGACGCCGACGTACTTGGCGTCTGGAGTCCCAATCGACAGCATGCCAGTGAGACCGCCGCACGTGCGCGCAAGCTGGACGTGGGTGCCGCCACCGCATTCGACTCCATCGCGGACATGGTTGCGGACCCAGACATCGACGCTATCTGGCTGTGCGGCCCCAACTTCTCGCGCATCGAAAACGTCGAAGAAATTGTTGACGCGATCGAGCGCGGACGCGGCACTCTCAAGGCGATAGCATGCGAGAAACCGCTCGCGCGCACCGTCGCCGAAGCGAAGGCAGTCACCGCACTCGTCGAGCGCGTCGGGTTGATGCACGGCTACCTGGAGAACCAGATCTTCGCGCCGCAGGTCGACGCCGGCCGCACACTAATCTGGGCACGCGGCGCGGCAACCACTGGACGCCCCTATCTTGCGCGCGCAGCCGAGGAGCACAGCGGCCCGCACATGCCGTGGTTCTGGCGCGGCGATCTGCAGGGCGGTGGCGTGCTCAACGACATGATGTGTCATTCCGTTGAGGTCGTACGACATCTACTCACCCGGCCCGGTGACGCGCGCGAATCGCTCACCCCCGTTTCCATTACCGCACGCATAGCGAGCCTCAAGTGGAGCCGTCCCGAGTACGTCGAGCGGCTGAAGCAGACGATGGGGAGCGACATCGACTATGCCCGCAGTCCGTCGGAAGACTTCGCCAGCGTCACCATCGAATTCGACACGGCTGAGGGAATGCGTGTGATCGGCGAGGCATCCACATCGTGGGCCTTTGTCGGTGCCGGCCTTCGTCTCTCCGCTGAGCTGCTGGGCCCCGAGTACTCCATGTCGTGGAACAGCCTCGACAGCGGCCTCAAGCTCTTCTTCAGTCGCGCCGTGCAGGGTCGTGCGGGTGAGGAGCTCGTGGAGAAGCAGAACGCTGAGACCGGGCTGATGCCGGTAGTTGCGTCAGAGCCAGCCGCGTATGGCTACGAAGCCGAGGACCGGCATTTTGTGCGCGCCTTTCTGCGCGGTGAGCAGCCGATGCTCACGTTTCATGACGGTGTCGAAGTGGTGAAGCTGCTAATGACAGCGTATCAGAGTGCCGAGGAAGGGCGGACGATCGCGTTTCCGCCGGAAGGACTGGACAGCTTTGTGCCGGCTGTGGCGCGGGCAAACCGTACGTCGTAGAGAAGAAATCTCATTTGACAATTCCTTTCCAGTGTCGCGCGATCATTGGTGGCACGTCGTCTCAACCGCCGAAAGTTCATCAAATTGCATCAGCGGATCCCCCGTGGGCTGCAACGATTCGTTACGCCGCAGCCACACCGCGCTTCCCTGACGTGCCGCCTGCGGTCCCGTGCGTCAAAGGCTTGATGCGAGCGATCTGCCGCGCCGCCGGTGAATGCGTTGCGTGGTAGAGATCCCACGCGAGCTGCAGGTTCAACCAGAACTGAGCCTCCACACCGAGTAAGCGCTCCAGCCGCAACGCAGTATCCGGCGTCATGTCCCGCTTTCCATGCACCAACTCATTCACGCGCGGATACGATACGCCGAGGCGAGCAGCGAGCTCCGTCTGTGTCAGCGCGAGCGGCTTGAGGAACTCTTCACGCAGCATCTCGCCAGGATGCGTGGGTACGCGATTTGTTGGAATGCGAGCCATATCTCCCTTCCTAGTGATAGTCGACGATCTCAACGGCCTCGGGCCCGTCGGCCGTCCAGACGAAGCAGATCCGGAATTGCTGATTGATTCGGATACTGTGCTGTCCGCGCCGAGTTCCCCTCAAAGCTTCCAGCTGGTTACCCGGCGGCGCTCGGAGCGAGTTGAGCGAGACCATGGCGTCCAACTGATCCAACTTCCTGCGCGCAACGGCCCAGAGCGTGTTCGGACAGACCCGACGCGCGGCCCGCGAATCGGCGCCGTTGAAAACGTCTTCGGTGCCAGTATTCGCGAACGAACGGATCACGAACGGAGCGCGGCAACACGCATGCCTGGAATATAACGCATGCCGTTATACGTAGCAATATGAACCCGTTACTGCATAGCGAGGCTGTAGAATAAGTCTCAAGGGTCGGCGGGCGGCTAAAAACGAGCCTTCGAATATCATTGCCGAACCGACGTTCGTCGATCTCCGGCGATTCTGTGAGGTCGATTCGCGACGACGACCGCCTCGGAAATTACACTGGGACTTATTCTACATCCTCAACGTTTGAGTTCAGCGGGCGCCGAAGGCGTCCGCTGGAACGAAGGGTTAGATTCTTTGGCTCGGGGGTCGGCTCACTGTCGGCCTCCCTGATAATTGTTAC
>JBPCQO010000089.1:0-2652 GCA_050998035.1 Gemmatimonadaceae bacterium
GCGACTCGATGCGAGATGCGCGAGCGGGCGTCTCGTCAATCTGGAAATCCAGCTCAGGCGCGAGCCGCAATCGAAGGTCGCGGCCAATCTGCCCGCGGATGAGTTTCCCCACATTGTTAAGCGCATCCACAGTCTCAGCTGCGTTGCCTCCCAACACACTCACGTGCACTCGCGCCCGGCGCAGATCGGGAGTGACGTCGACCCCGGTAACAGTGACCATCCCCGTGATGCGGGAGTCCTTGGCCCCTGTCGCCAGGTAGGACGCAACTTCCTCTCTTATGGCCGCGGCCACGCGCTCCGAGCGGCGGTTATCTCTTGGCATGGATCAGCGAATTCAGGATGCGGCAGCGCTGGACGCGAGCGTCCGCGCCACCTGCTCCTTGGTGTAGCACTCGATAACGTCGCCGACCTTGAGATCGTTGAAGTTCTCGATGCCGATACCGCACTCGAACCCTTCGCGGACCTCTCGCACATCGTCCTTGAACCGGCGCAGCGACGCGAGCACGCCGTCGTAAATCTCCACGCCGTCGCGTATGACGCGCACCCTGCCCTGCCGGTTGATGACACCGTTCCGAACACTGCATCCGGCGATGACACCCACTCGCGAAACCTTGAACGTATCGCGTACCTCCGCCTCGCCGAGCACGACCTCGCGCTCTTCCGGGCGCAGCATTCCTTCCAGAGCCAGCTTGACGTCTTCCACGGCTTCGTAGATGATCTTGTACAGCTTGATCTCGACGCCCTCGCGCTCAGCTGCAGAGCGCGCATTATTGTCCGGACGAACGTGGAAGCCGACGATGATCGCGCCTGCCGCACGGGCCAGCAGGATATCACTTTCCGAGATCGCACCGACACCGCGGTGAATCACCTCAACGCTTACCTCGGGCGTCGAGAGCTGTCCCAGTGCGTCGGCCAGCGCCTCGGCAGGACCGCCCTGATCGGCCTTGATAACGATACGCAGCGCACGCGGCTGACCGCTTGCCGTCTTGGACATGAAGTCTTCGAGCGACACGGCTCCCTTCTGAGTGCGGCGACTACGAGCCTCACGATCCAGGCGCTGACGACGTTGCGCGATCTCACGCGAAGCGGTTGCATCCTCCACCGTGATGAACTGATCGCCGGCCATCGGGACACCGCCAATTCCGAGCACCTGCACCGGAATGGCAGGACCTGCCGTCTTCTGATGCCGTCCACGCTCATCCAACAGTGCGCGAACACGCCCTGAGTACATGCCGCAGATGAAGTCATCACCCACGCGGAGCGTTCCGTTTTGGATCAGAACGGTAGCCACCGGACCCTTACCCGGATCCAGCTGAGCCTCGACCACCGAGCCAATGGCACGACGATCAGGATTGGCCTTGAGATCAAGAATTTCTGCCTGCAGCACTACCTGCTCCAGCAGCTCCGGGATGTTCAGTCCGGTCTTGGCCGAGATCTCGGCTGACAGCGTGGTGCCACCGAACTCTTCGAGCACAACCCCATGCTGAAGCAGATCCTGCTTCACCTTCATCGGATTAGCGCCGGGAAGATCCATCTTATTGATGGCGACGATCATCGGCACGCCGGCGTTCTTTGCGTGCGAAATCGCTTCGATAGTCTGCGGCATGACCTGATCGTCAGCAGCGACTACCAGCACCACGATATCCGTGACCTGTGCACCGCGCGCACGCATGGCGGTGAAGGCCTGGTGTCCCGGAGTGTCGAGGAAGGTGATCTGCCGATTGTTCGGCAGCGACACGTGATAAGCACCGATGTGCTGCGTGATGCCGCCCGATTCGCCCGCAACAACAGTTGCCTTCCGGATGTAATCCAGCAGCGACGTCTTGCCGTGATCGACGTGACCCATGATGGTGACGACCGGCGGACGCGGAATGAGATCCTCCGCTGTGTCCTTCTCCATCAGGGACTCAGTGTCCGCGGCGTACTCGTCCTCGCGAACCGCTTGGAAACCGAACTCACCCGCGATCAACTCGATCTGATCGAAGTCGAGTCGCTGATTGATCGTGATCATGAGGCCGCGGTTCTTGAACGCGAACGCTACGATCTGCGTGGCTGGCACCTTTAGCTGCTGCGCCAGCTCACTGACCGTCACAAACTCGTTCACACGTACGGTCTTGCGCTCCTTCTCAACAGCCGCGCGGCGCTGTGTCTCCAGCTCCTCACGTGAAACGGGCTCCTCGCGACGTGGTGCGCCCTTGCGCGATCCGCCGCGCATGGTAGTCATCGTCTTGAAGATATTTGCGGATACTGCTTCCTGATCTACGCGGCGGCCGCGACGTGCACCACGAGCGCGATCAGCCTCGCCCGGACGACGATCGTTACCCGTGGGACGCGGACGGCTCTCGCGCGACGGTCCCGCCGGAGCAGCACTATTAGGTGATGCGGAAGCGGCGGGGCGCGGCGACATGGGGCCGGAGCCCGGACGCTGCCCACCCGGTCCACCGGGACGCGGGCGCGGCGATCCACCCTGCGACGCGGAACGCGGCGGAGTGGCGCTTGCGCGCGGCTGAAGCGGAGGGAGCGGGATAGGCCGAGGCCGGCCGCCATTGCCGGCCGAAGCAGCGCCTGCTTGTGGTGGGGGCGGTGGCGGAGCCGGGCGAGCGGACTGCGGTGCTGCTGGAGGGGCCGATGGTGACCGTGACGGCGATGGAG
>JBPCQO010000100.1:0-31123 GCA_050998035.1 Gemmatimonadaceae bacterium
GATTCGCGAACGACGTCGTGAGCGTTCCCCACACTATGATCGGAAGCCGGTTGAGCGACATCCCCGGCGCGCGCGTCTTGAACAGTGTGACGATGAAATTCACTGACCCGACAGTGGTCGACACACCCAGTAGCGCAAGCCCGAGCGCGTAGAAGTCGATGTTGCGCCCCGGGTCGTACTCGCGCGATGCCAGCGGGACATAGTCAAACCAACCGGCGTTAGGCATCTGCCCGATGAGCATGCTGGTGTAGATGAATATTCCCGCGCCAAGAAAGATCCAGTACGACAGCGCGTTCAGGCGCGGATACGCCATGTCGCGGGATCCCAGCATGAGCGGCCATAGATAGTTGCTGAAGCCGGCCAGGACGGGATACGCATACAGGAAGATCATCGTCGTTCCGTGCATGCTGAACAGCTGGTTGTACGCCGCGGCAGAGAGCAGGTGCAGGTTCGGCTGCGCCAGTTGTGTCCGCATCACCGCTGCCTCGAGCCCGCCCAGAATGAGGAAGACGAATGCGGTGACGAGATACCGAATCCCGATAGTCTTGTGATCGACGGTCGTGATGAAGCCGCGCGGTCCGCGTGACGTCTCCCAGCTGTGCTGCAGGCGCCCAACGATGGCGGGGTCGAGACCTGGATATGTAACGGGGGCCGTGGTAGCCACTAATCGTCTCCTGCGACGGCTCTAGCGAAGGGTCTGCAGATAGGCGACGACAGCCTTCACGTCGCTCGGCGGGATATCCATCTTCGGCATCAGTACGCCGGGCTTCATCAACTGCGCGTTGTGCACCCAGCTGATCAGGTTTGGCGTGGTGTTGTCTACCAGCCCCGCGCCGATGGTGAGCCGGCTGGCGATGTGCGTCAGGTCCGGTCCGACGCGGCCAAGTGCGTCAGTGCCGCGTACCGCGTGGCATGCTCCGCAGTAACTTATGAAAACGCCCTCACCAGCCCGCACCACGTCGGATTCCTGACGCGTAGGTGCCACGGTAGGTGCTTCGGCAGGCGCACCTGCGGGCAACACCGCCTCGGACCGCTGCTGCGCTGCCCACGTCGCGTACTTCGCCGGCGACTCGGCCACAACCGCGAACGCCATGTGCGCGTGCTGCAGGCCGCAGAATTCCACGCACGCGCCACGGAAAACGCCAGCACGATCGGCGCGCAGCCACGTTTCGTTTATCTGTCCCGGAATCACGTCCATCTTCCCCGCCAGCTCCGGAACCCAGAACGAGTGGATGACATCATCCGTCCGTAGCCGAATGCGTATTGGAACACCTACGGGTACGTGAACTTCGTTCGCCGTGACGAAGGAGTTGGACGGCACGGAGTCTGTCACCCGCACCTCCCACCACCACTGATGCGCGGTGATGTCCAGCGCGATCGGTGGCGGACTCGGAGGGCGTGACGCCTTTGCAACGACTGCCAGTGTCCCACCAAAGGCGATGAGTAGGATGACTACCGTGATAGCAGTGCCGATGTAGATCCACTTCACGCCTGATACCACCTGCCAGTCCGGCCGGCCGCCGCCCTGCTCGGCCGGCGCGTTGGCGTGCTTCCCGGAATCCGTGCTACGACCGCGCGATGACGCCCAGAGGACGAGTGCCGCGATGATGACCACCACTGCCATCGCCGTGATGAGGAGCCACCACCCGAGCGTTGCCTCGCTGCCGCCCGGCGTACCGGCCGGCCGCATGTAGCTCGGAACGTGTGTGTCCAGCCGCGTCTGCGCCAGGATCAAGATTGTCGACGACATGCGCTAGTGCTCGTTCTGCCGACCCTTGAGGGTCGCGCCGGAGGTAGTGTCCTTATCTCCGAGATTCCCCTGCAGTCCGGCATTCGCGAGCGGAGCGGGGAAGGTGCCGCCCTGCGCCTGGATGTACGCTACCACCTTCCAGATGTCTGCCCGCGTGAGTGCGCGTCCCCAGGCAGGCATCCCCTGCGGTCGCCCCTCGTAAATTGACTTGTAGATCTGAGCCGGCGCGCCGCCGTACCGCCAGGACCGATCCGTGAGGTTCGGCCCCATACCGCCATGTAGACTGTAGCCGTGGCACCCAACGCAGTTCATCTTGGTGAACAGTTCCTGTCCCGCCTCGATCGCGGCGCGGTTGCCGGCATACGGATTCGCAATCGTGGACGCCATGTTGTTGGGCGTGACGCCCGCGATGTCGCCAACTGGGACACTCGCCATCACCGCATCCGGTGGGAGCGATACCGATCCTACCGCCCCTTCGCGCACCGCCTCCGGCGTACTATCGCGGCATGATGTAACAGCACCGGCGAGCACGCCGCCCAACAGCACGGCGCACGCGGCGATGCGTGTACCGCAGATGGCGCGTGTAGTGCGGATGGTGCGCGTGGCGTGGACCGTATGAGCGGTGGTCTTGATTCGTTTCATATCACCGCTTCCCCTTATCGGTGGGAGATTGCCCATTCTTCCCCGCCGGCTGCAACCCTGCCTGTGGCGTCTCTCCAATGGGCATGATCGCGCTGTCGAGCGCGAAGACGTACAGCGTTCCGCCACGCGCCGGGAAGCCGGGCATTGCTGCCGTCACCATCGCGGCACCGCCCACGCCGGCCGAAACCGCGATGTACTGGTGCCCGTCTGGCGCGCGGTACGTCATTGGTGAGCTGATGATCCCCGAGCCAAGTTTCTGCGACCATAAGACCTTGCCAGAGCGTGCGTCCACCGCGCGGAACCAGCCGTCCACAGTACCGTAGAAGGCCACATCTCCACCAGTGACGAGCACGCCGCTGTACACCAGGAATTTTTCAGGAATGGACCAGACTTTCCGGCCGGTGGCCGCATCCCACGCCGCAAACTCGCCGTAGTTGCCTCCGGGCCCCACGTGCCGGGTCATGTCGGCGCCCCAGTACGGCGTCCCCGCGATGTAGCTCGCCTCACGCCCCTTGTAATCCATACAGATGTTCTGAATGGGCACGTAGAAAAGCCCCGTGCGCGGCGAAAATGCAGTTGGCTGCTCGTCCTTCACGCCGATGTCAGCCGGACAGATATCCCTGACCCACTGCCCCGGTGGTGAGGTTCTCTTCTCCGGCACTACGATCGGCATCTTGGTTACAGAATCGATCCCGGATGCCCAGTTCTCGTGCCCGAACGCCGCTGCAACAAGTACCTCGCCGGTCGCGCGGTCGATGGTGTACGCGAAGCCATTCCGGTTGAACTGAACCATCACCTTCCGCATCTGTCCCTTGATTGGAAGGTTGACCAGAACATTCTCGTTCACACCGTCGTAGTCCCATTCATTGTGCGGCGTAAAGACAAAGGCCCAGCGAGCCATTCCATTGTCTGGATCACGCGCGAACACACCGCTGGTCCACAGGTTGAGCCCGGGGCGTTGCGCCGCGTTCCACGGCCCCGTGTTGCTCGTTCCGTAATAGATGAGGTTCAGGTCCGGATCGTACGACACCCAGCCCCACGGGGCTCCGGCGCCATGCTTCCATGCTCCCGCGGGCCAGGTAGTCGCGCCCAGGTCCTTGCCACGCATCCACGAGTAGAACGGTTTGAAGTCCGCACCGATTCGCGCCAGCGAGTCAGGGCCGACGCTCGTTGCGCGCCAGACGATCTTGCCGCTCTTGAGATCTAGTGCGGTGAGTTCACCCAGCGTTCCCATCTCACCACCGGAGTTGCCCACCAGAACCTTGTCCTTCACGATCAGCGGCGCCATGGTGATCGTGGTACCATTCTCCACGTTCTCCACCTGCGTGCGCCACACTTCCTTGCCAGTGGCGGTATCAACGGCGACTGTATGTCCGTCCAGCAGGTTGTAGATCAGTTTACCGTCAGCGAGCTGTCCCCCGCGGTTCACCACGTCGCAGCATGCCTTGCCCATGGCGACAGGCGACGGATTGGGCTGAAAGGTCCACTTGATCGGAGCGCCCGGCTTGGTGAGGTCCAGCGCGTACGCGATGTTGGGAAAGGGCGTGATGTAGTACATCGTCCCGCCGGATACCAGCGGCGCCGCTTCGTGCCCGTGCAGCGTGCCGTCAGTAAAGCTCCACGCCTCGCGCAGCATTCCCACGTTCGCCGTATTGATTTCGGCAAGCGGGCTGTAGCGGGTACTCGCGTAGTCGTGCGCGGCCATCGTCCAGTCGCCGTCGTTCGCGGGATAGCCCCAGTTGGAGCCGGTCGGCGCCACCGCACCGGTCACGTTCTCGCCCGCTGGCGCGGCACCAGCGACTCCTGCCGCTGCACCGGTCCCTCCGCGCGCGGCGGTCGCTGCGTCAAGCCCGGGATTATCCTTGGTGGAACACGCAGCAGCCCCGAGCACGATGATCAGAAGAGCGGGAATGGATCTGCGGCGCGACAGTCGAAGATGTGGCAGAAGATGTAGCATCTGGCGTTTCATTTCAGGGCGACGAGATAGAATCGGTTGTCCTTCATCGAGGTGACGGCGAGCTGATTGCGCCGTGCGTTGTACGCTACGCCGGCCGGCGCGTTGATACCAGTCAGCTCCGTCCTGCGGGTGCCATCTGGCAGGAGCCGAAACACCGAGTGCGCGTCCCAGCTCGTTACCACGTACGAGCCGTCCGGAAGACGCCGCAGTCCGTCCACCTTCGCACCGGGGAGAGTCGCCACGTTGGTCCGCGTGCCGGAGTGGGCGATTCGCACGACCCTATCTGCGCCAAAGGTGGCATACACGATGTCGCTGTCCGATGGCACTATTCCATCAGGACCGGCAAGATCGCTCCCGCTGACTACGGACACCGCGCGTGGGGGTGTACCAAAGCGATAGATTGCGTCGTGATCCGATGTGTTCGGTAGCCCCTTGCCCGGCCCCGTATCGGTGACGTACAGCGCACCGTCAGGCGCGAACGCGACGTCATTCATGAGCTCGCCCGGAACAGGCCACACACCCATCGGCGCACCCGTGCGACGGTTGAACAATCGCACCGCGCCAACGTCCGCGATCGCGAGCGTGTCACCGCGAATCGCAAGTCCCTTGGGTCCGTCCAGCCGTGTCGCAGCGTGCGAGCCGTCGATCCACTTGAGTGCCAGCATACGACCGTCAGGCGCTACGCGGCTGATGAAGCCGTTGCTGTCTCTGGCCACTGGGCCACCGTTCACGTTTGCTACCAGGTACACATCCGCGACCGAATCGTATACCAGATTCTCCGGCGACGCATACCCCACAGCGCCCGTGGTGCCAGTACTGCTGTCCCCTGCGGCCTGTGCGGTCGCGCCCGTAGTGGCTACATCGGTAGTGGCCGCATCTGCGGCGCGTTCCTTCGCGGCGCGTTCCTTCGCGGCTCGCCCGCTGACATCGCGCGCGCACGCCGACAGCACCAACGCGACCACTGGGATGGATGCGTACACCAGCGAGTACTCTGAGTGGAACCAGTTCTTCACCTTGCCCGTCCTCGATCTGCCTGTGTGCAGGCCATCTACTCTGGTTGCAACAATGAGTCCCACCGGGTCACGTACAGCGAACTTACCGCTGTGATCTTCTCATGTCCTCGTCGTGGGCCATTCATGCACGCGTGCAATGCACCGGAATGGAACGTGCGGCTGTGATATTGAACGCACGTTCCCGTTCATGATTCATCGTTTCATTCAACGCGTACAGATTGTATTGAAAACATGTGTTGCGCGCGGTACACGTTACATGCATTGTATACGCACCGTACCGCATCAGCGATGCCGACGTGCACTCGTGCGCTGAAGTTGAAGACTGCGATGCGACGCACCCACTGCTCGCCCCTCGTCATGCGACCGAGACAGCACCGGTTTGCTCCGCTGCTTACCTGCTCTCTCCTTGCCTTGTGCATTCCGAGCATCGCCTTCGCGCATCCCAACCCCGCTGGAGCTACGCCCGCGCCGCACAACATCTGGACTCACTGGGGTGGGACTCCGCTCGAACTGGCACTCATATTCGCACCGGCTGTCTGGTACGCTCTGGGTGTCCGCGCTGTCTGGGCCAGCGCCGGAGTCGGCCACGGTGTGACCCGACTGCAGGTCGCGGCTTTCGCCGCCGGCACGTTGTCCCTGTGCATCGCACTGCTGTCGCCCCTGGATGCGGCAGCGGAGGCACTTTTCTCGTTCCATATGGTGCAGCACATGCTGCTCATCGTCGTCGCCGCACCGCTCTGGGTCCTGGGTGCCCCCCTCCTGCCGTCACTCTGGGCACTCCCCGTCAACGCGCGCCGCCGGCTCGCCACCTGGTGGAACGCACGACGTGCGCTGCGAATTGCCGTGGCTGCACTCGTTGCTCCGGCGCCGATCTTCGTAGTCCACTCGGCAGCGATCTGGGTCTGGCACTTCCCCGGTCCGTATCAGGCAACACTCCGCGACCCCGCAATTCACGCGCTGGAGCACGGAGCGTTCTTCGGGACCGGGTTACTGTTCTGGTGGGAAGTCATTCAACCCGCGGGACGCCGGCGAGTCAGCTACACCACCGCGCTTATCCTGCTCGGCGGTGTCATGGTCCAGGGGAGTGCACTCGGCGCCGTATTGATGTTCGCGCGCCACCCCTGGTATCCCGCCCACGGACCAGGCGCCAGGGCGTGGGGCGTTACACTCATGGCAGATCAGCAAGCCGCGGGACTGATCATGTGGGTCCCCGCTGGACTCGTGTATGTTGTCGCCGCATCAATCCTTTTCGTGGCCCTGATGCGGGCGGACGAGCGGCGCGAGACGCTGGCTGCCCTTGCGCTCACACCGGCTGCATCCCTCGCGGAACCGCGTCATGTCAACCCTATACTAAAGGAAAGGTAGGCATCAAGAATTCTGCTGCCATGTACCCTCGTAAACATGCGCGGCACGCCTGACGATACTACTAGGCATCCGGACGCACCCGATTCGTACGCAAGCGTCTAAGTACTCTCTTCCTATCGCCCCATGTCCGATTGCCGAGGTCAGCCAGCCGGCTGCGCTGTGTGCGAGCAACTCCCGCAGCCCATCAGTCAGGCAGGTACTCTGTACCTGTGGTCTTCGGTGCCACACGCGCGAGCAAAGTTCGTGGCACTTGCCCGGCGCGAGCAGTGGCGCTACCACATGGACCAGGACGACTGCGTAACCATTGATGTCGACAGTGATCGCGAGCGGAAGGTCCTGCTCGAACTCGCAGCTGCGTTGACACGCCTTGAGTCGGACGCGACGCGTGCCCTGCTCAAGCCCGCCGGTGTCAGTCTCTCACCGTCCGACTTTGCCCGCGTCACATCGCTCACTCAGCTCGCCGCGCTGGATGATGCGGCCTGGCTGGTGAATCTGCTCACCGAAGGACGGCTGCGTAGCGAATATCAGCCGATCGTGCACGCGGACGATCCGACCAAAGTGTTTGCGCATGAGGCACTGGCGCGCGGCACAGATTTGGACGGGTCCGTCGTGCCTCCGGTCCGGCTGTTCGGAGCAGCACGCGATGCTGGGCTGCTGTTCCAGCTGGACCTGGCGGCACGCCGTTCCGCCATCGATGGCGCGCATCGCCATGCGATCCGCGAGCGGTTGTTCGTCAACTTCACACCGACCGCGATATACGATCCCGCAACGTGCCTCCGCTCGACGGCACGCGCCGTGTCGCAAGCCGGACTGGTTCCGGACTACGTGATCTTCGAGGTCGTGGAAAGCGAGAAGACCACCGACACCAAGCATCTGCGAGCCATTCTCGATCGCTACCGCGCCGACGGCTTCAAGGTCGCGCTGGACGACGTGGGTGCTGGATACTCGTCACTCAACCTCATCCATCAGCTACGTCCGGATTTCATCAAGCTCGACATGGAGCTGACCCGCGGGGTGCACGCCGATCCCTTCAAGGCACTCGTCGCAGCCAAGGTCCTGGAAATCGCACAGGAACTATCGATCCAGACAGTCGTCGAAGGCGTTGAAGTCGTGGAGGAGCTGGAGTGGGCCCAGGAGCACGGCGCCACCTACGCACAGGGTTATCTGTTCGCTCGCCCGCAATCGGAACCAGTGCGCGCGATCGACCCGTCGCGCATCGGGATGGCGTTGGCCGCGGTGTAACGCCGGCCAACGCAGGGCAGCGAACGAGAGTGGCTACCGTGGAACCGTCATCAGGCGCGAGAACATTCTGATCCGCGCCGCGTTCGTCCCCACATCGCTCCCTCCAATTCGCGATTCGGATCGCACGTCCACGCGGCTCCCCGCGCTACCCATCGGCCGTACGCGCACCACAATGTCGTCCTTGAAGCCGAACCAGCGCGTCGTCGCCGTCGCTTCGATGCGGCCCGTTGTACTGTCGGCCGCGACTATTTTCCATCCCATGCTGTGCGAGACGACCAGCGCGCGATTGAATGCCTCGACAGCCGATGTGTTCAGCACGATCGGTTGCACGTCTGGGTAGCCGGTCCGCTGCTTCGCCGCCACACTCGGTCCGCCATAGATGGCGCTGTTCTTCGCGTGCGCCCTGAGCGGCAGGATCGCAATAAACTGTGGTGGATCGTCGGTGTCGGTCGTTATGTCGTGGATCGGCGGTACCGTTCGCGCCGTGATGAGCCAGCGTGCAAACGTCCCAGCAACGGCTGCGCCCACAACGAGGGCAAGGATGCTAACCACCATTCGTGCCGATGAACGCCGCTTGGTGACGAGTGACGCCAGCGAAAGGAAAAACGCGATTGCACCCAGCCCCCCGCCGATCATGAACAGGCGAAACGCCGCCGACAGTCCCCACCACTCGGCACGGTAGCCCAGGCCCGCCATTGCGAGGGCAATCAGTGCGAGTACTGCTGCAGTGGCACCTGCGACGATGAGCCGCGGCGCTTTCAGCGAGGAATCTGGTTGTGGCATTGTGGATCACTGGGCAGGTAGTTTCATCGGAATGTACTCCGATACAGACCACGACATACAAGCCGGGCGCTGGCGCATGCTCGCGCTGCTGGCGACGGCCGAGCTGCTGGGAATGTCGCTCTGGTTCGCCGCGAGTGCAGTCTCTGCGCAGTACCAACTGTTGTGGCGGCTCAGTACATCGGAAACCGCGTGGCTCACCACAATTGTCCAGCTTGGCTTTGTCGTCGGGACCGCCATATCTGCCCTGCTCAACCTCGCCGACGTCGTGCCGGCCAGGCGCCTCTTCGCGACTGGTGCGCTCGTCGGTGCCCTCGCTAACGCGGCTCTCCTTTGGGCACCCGGATACGGAGCCGCGCTGCTGTGCAGGATGGTCACTGGAGCCGCCTTGGCAGCCGTGTATCCGCCAGCGATGAAGATGATCTCCACCTGGTTCCGCGCTCGACGCGGTCTCGCCGTTGGGACGATCGTCGGCGCGTTGACGGTGGGAAAGGCGTTGCCCTACCTGGTCCACGCGTTCCCGGGTGCGGGCATTCGCTCGGTCGTCATCGCTTCGTCAGTTGGCGCGGCGGTCGGCGCACTCATCGTCGCGGTCGGATATCGCGATGGTCCGTTCCCATTTCCACCACGCGCTTTCTCCTGGGGCTTGGTTGGGTCGATCGTGCGTGAGCGTAGATGGCGTCTTGCAACTGGTGGCTATCTGGGGCACATGGCCGAGTTGTATAGCGCGTGGACGTGGCTCCCCGTATTCATAGCAGCAAGCATCGCGGCGCAGCATAACGTCGGATCAAATACCAATCGCGTCGCGCCGCCCGTTGCGTCCGCGGTCGCGTTCGCCGCGCTGGCGATCGGCGGACTGGGATGTATCTGGGGAGGCATTGTCGCCGACCGCCGGGGCAGGGAATGGCTGGTGTCGGTCGCGATGGCGATCAGCGGCACCTGCGCCGTTCTCATCGGGCTCACATTCGGTCGCAGTCTGTGGCTGCTCGTTCCCGTGGCGCTGGTCTGGGGATTCTTTGTCATCGCCGACAGCGCACAGTTCTCCGTACTCGTCACGGAGAGCGTTCCCGCTCACGCGGTTGGAACCGCGCTGACGTTACAGACTTCGATCGGCTTTCTCCTTACGATGGTCACCATACAGCTCGTCCCGCCCATGGTCCAGCTGTTTGGCTGGCGCTGGGCCTTCACCTTTCTCGCCCTGGGACCGGTGCTCGGGATCGCCAGCATTCGTCGATTGGCTCCTCGGGTGGCTCCTCGGATGGCAGATTGATGGCGCAGCACTCGGCCGTCAACTTCGGCCGCTTCGTGCTCGGTCTTGGTGTTCTGCTGCTGTTCCAGCTCCTCGGCTCCTGGTTGGTCGGGCTCGCGCACGCGGCGGTTCCGGGGAGTGTCGTCGGGATGATGCTGCTCGCGGCCGCCCTGCACGTGAGACTCGTCCCCATCCGGGTAGTACGCCCGACCGCCGATTTCTTGGTGCGCCACCTCGCGCTCCTGTACGTTCCGGCCGGAGTCTCCGTGATGCTTTACGCCGGGCTGCTGCGCCAGCAGTGGGTTGCGATAGCCGCCGCGGCGCTCACGAGCCTGATAGCCGTGCTACTTGTGGTGGGCGCCACGGTTCAGCGCCTTGAGCGCGATGAGATTCCTCACGAGCGAGTGCTCCCATGACTCCGCCTCCGTGAGTGTGCTCACTCCCGCGATGTGGATCACTCCCGCGATGTGGATCGCGGTCACGGCCGCCGTCTATGCGTTGGCACGATGGGGATACATGCGGACGCGAAACCCATTGCTCAATCCCGCACTGGTTTCCATCGTGGCCGTGATAGTTCTGCTCCTTACGACTCGTACGCCGTACGCAGAGTACGATCGCGGCGGACATCTCCTGTCGTTGTTCCTCGGACCCGCCATCGTTGCGCTCGGTGTACCGCTGGCGCTGCAATTGGGTGAGATCCGGCGCAACGTGCGGGCGATCGGAGCGGCGACAGTGGCCGGTAGCCTCGTCGGGATCCTGACCGGTGTCAGCGTTGCCGCGGTTCTCGGAGCTTCGCACCACGTGATCCGATCTCTTGCGCCGCGCTCTGTCACCACACCGATAGCGATGGCGATCGCCTCGCGCATCGGTGGCATTCCGGCCCTCTCGGCACTGGTGGCGATCGCAACCGGCGTCATCGGCGGAGTGATTGGGCCAGGGTTGCTGCGCGCCACCGGTGTTCGCAGCCGGCTGGCAATCGGACTCGCACTCGGCGCCGCCGCGCATGGGCTGGGCACCGCCCGCGCCGCTGAAGAGGGTGACGTTGAAGGTGCCGCGAGCGGCATGGCGATGGGACTGAACGGAGTGGTAACGGCACTGCTCGCCCCCGCAATAGTTGCCATTCTTGCTCTGATCTTTGGCGGGAAGCTGTAGATCTCCATCAGAGCTCCATCCCGCCACGTCCATATCGCAACGAGTGGATCGCGCGCACCGTGGAACGGAGTAGTATCCGCTTCAGCTCATTGGTTGCCAGGACCTCAGCCAAGCCCAACCAATCTCTTATTGCGGCGAGCGTGGAACCGGGCGCACGGTTCGTGCAACTTGCGTGATCTGAAATTGCTTAACCGGCTGGACCACCTTCTGCAATACCTCTCATGAACGTTGCTGTCACGCAGGCGTGGACGACCATACAGCAGCTGATCGACGGATTCTTCGCCTCGGCCCCGCGATTTCTGCTCGCGATCATCATCGTGGCCCTGTTCTACTTCGCCGGCAAGGGCGTGCGCTCGCTCGTACGTCATCACGTGGAGCGACGCCAGGAACCGGGGACACTCGAAATTGCGCTTGGCCGGCTGGCGCAGACGGCGATGGTCGTGCTCGGCATTCTCATCGCTGTTACTGCGGCCTTTCCGACGTTCACGCCGGCGAATCTTGTCAGCGCGCTCGGCATCGGAGGTGTTGCGATCGGCTTCGCTTTTAAGGACATATTTCAGAACTTTCTCGCCGGCATTCTGATCCTTATCACTAAGCCGTTCCGTGTGGGCGATCAGATCATCTTCAATACGTACGAAGGGGTAGTCGAGCAAATTCAGACCAGAGCGACATACATCAAGACGTACGACGGACGCAGGATTGTCCTTCCCAACAGCGATCTGTACACCAATCCTGTTACCGTGAACACCGCCTTCGCGCAACGCCGGGTTCAGTATGACATCGGCATCGGATATGGCGACGACATCGAGCAGGCCAAGCAGATCATCCTCAAGGTTCTGCACGATGCCGAAGGAGTGGACCCCGATCCCAAGGCGGATGTCATCGTCGTGAACCTGGCCGGGTCGAGTGTGAATCTCCGCGCGCGCTGGTGGAGCAACTCGCGTATTGTGGACGTGCTGCTCGGGCAGGATAAGGTGCTTACCGAAGTGAAGAACCAGCTCCAGGCCAACGGCATAGACTTGCCATACCCTACGCGCCAGATACTATTTCACGATCAGTCCGAGCAGACGGACGGCGACCGTCGCAAGCAGCGCGAAGGGTGGCCAGCGGGAAACAAAGATGTGCCTGTTTCGCGAAGCATCGCGGGTGCCGTAGCCGCCGCATCTCCCGCGTCCCCAGCTGAACCCGACGACGCTCACAAGCAGTGACAGTCCTCACGCTCACCAGCCTTATCGCCATCGGCTCCTTCGCGGCGGGGATGCTTGGTGCACTTACCGGGCTCGGCGGTGGCATGATAATCGTCCCGATGTTGACACTTCTGTTCGGTGTGGACATCCGCTACGCGATCGGTGCCTCACTCGTCTCGGTGATCGCGACGTCGTCCGGAGCCGCCGCGGCCTATGTGCGCGAGGGATACACCAACATTCGCGTCGGAATGGTGCTCGAGGTTGCCACCACCTGCGGCGCGCTCATAGGCGCGTACGTCGCCGGATTCATCTCGACCAGCGCGATCGCGATCATCTTTTCGCTGGTCCTGGTCTACTCTGCGTATCGCTCCTTTCAGCCGCGCGCTGAACACGGTCTCGAGGGCCCGAGCGATCGCTGGGCAACCCGACTGCGTCTGGACAGCACTTACCCCACGCCGGAAGGCATCCAACCGTACACCGTCCACAACGTCCCTGCCGGCTTCTCGCTGATGCTTGTCGCGGGTGTGCTCTCCGGGTTACTCGGTATCGGTTCCGGTGCGGTCAAGGTACTTGCGATGGACCAGGCGATGCGGTTGCCGTTCAAGGTGTCGACGACCACCAGCAACTTCATGATTGGAGTCACCGCGGCGGCGAGCGCCGGTGTCTACCTGCATCGCGGCTACATTGATCCCGGGCTCGCGTTACCGGTGATGCTCGGTGTGCTCGCGGGCGCGCTCACCGGTGCGCGCATCCTCACTGTAGCCAAGGTGGGTGCGCTCAGAACGGTGTTCAGCGTTGTGATAGTTTTCCTCGCGATCGAGATGTTGTACAAAGGAATCCGAGGTGGCATATGAACGACAGCACGCGAAAACGCGGTGCATGGACGGACGAACAAGTCGAGCTGTTTGTCGGAAATTTGCTGCGTGTTGGCGTCATCATCGCCGCGTCTGTGGCCGTAATCGGCGGGATCTTCTATCTGCTCGCATACGGTACCACGGTCGCCAGCTATCACGTCTTTCGCGGTGAGCCCGACGATTTACGCAGCGTGAGTTCGGTTGTGCGAGATGCACTTCATCTCCGCCCCAGGAGCGTGGTTCAGCTCGGGCTTCTAATCCTGATAGCCACACCAGTCGCCAGGGTGGCACTATCCCTGGGTGCGTTCTTGAAACAGCACGATCGGATGTACGTGGCAATAACGGCCGTCGTGCTGGCGCTACTCCTCTACGGCCTGACAGGTGCTAGCGCGTGAGCTAGCGCGTGAATTCGTTTTTCACGGTTCGGGTGCTACTCACTCACCCCGGCGTTTTGCCCGGGCGGTGGGCGGTGCGGCGAGTGGATCATCAGGCCACGAGTGTCTTGGATATCGTCCCCTCAGCTCTTTCCGTACGTCGAAATAGCTCCCTTTCCAGAAACCTGCCAGATCGCGCGTCACCTGCACCGGTCTGCGCGCGGGCGAAAGCAACTGAACCGTGAGGGCCACCTGACCGCCAGCTACGGTGGGAGTGGACTGTGCGCCGAACATCTCCTGTAGTCTGACTGCTATAGTAGGGGCGCTCGCATCAGTGTAGTCAATCGTGACGCGCGATCCGGCTGGAGTGACGTAGTGTGTGGGCGCGACACGTTCTAGCTCCGCGCGCTGCCTCCACTCCAGCATCCCCATGAGTATTGCGTGGACGTCGATATCGGCGGGGCTGTCGATCACCTCGTCGCTATCCGCTTGTTGCTCCAGCCACGCGTGCACATGCTTGGTGATCGCCTCGTCTGAAACCTCCGGCCACTCCGCGTCTCGCATGCGCGCGAACGCCACGCGTTGACGCAGGCTCCGTGCGCCATCGCTCCACGCCAGCTCTGACAGCCCGATGCTATCAATCCGTTTCGCAAGAACTAGCGCGACGGCTGCACGATCAGGGCGCGAGATACGCGATTCGCTCAGCACTATCGCGTCCAACCGCTCCGTACGCCACCCTCGCACCTTCTTGGCGTCGGTGTCCCACTCGACAGTATCAAGCGTCTCGATCTGATCTGCAAAGTGCGTGCGGATTTCGAGCTCGGTGAGCGGTGCGCCCAGGAAGATGCGTGCCTCCCGCTCGCCGCCGTCCAGATCGGCCGCGACAATGTACTCCGCCACCGACAGACTCTGCGCGTGAGTGAGCGCCGCACCGCGTCCATTGCGCAACATGAATCGTCCCGTTCCCCCACCATCGCCCCGTGCGCGACCAACCCGATCGGGATACGCCAGCGCAAGCGCTACGCCCGCGGCATCTTCGCCACGCTCCGTCTCCTTCACCCCCAGTTGCCGTCGCAGTGCCGCACTCTCCGCCATCACGCGCCGTGCTAGCCCAATGTCCAACGTTGCCAAATTAGCGACGTCGCGCACCGGACCACCGGCGGCAAGATGCTGCAACGCATCCAGGCGCAGTCTGACGTCAGCATCTGGCGGCATTCCTTCGCCTCGCAGTATGTCACGGTCTCCCAGCAGTGCCGCAACGTCACACGCCAGCGCGCCGATACCAATGCGCGTTGCTACCAGCAGCATGTGAGCGATGCGCGGATGCGTTGGCAGCGCTGCCATTGCGCGTCCATGCGCCGTCACCCGCCCTGATTTGTCCAATGCACCGAGCGTCGTGAGCAGCGCACGCGCGTGTGCATAAGCTGCTGATGGTGGAGCGTCCAGCCATTTGAGCTGCGCGGGATCGTTGATCCCAGCCACGGCGAGATCAAGTGCCAGTGGTGTAACATCCGTTGACAGGATCTCCGGTGCGGAGTGTTCGGCGAGATGGTACTGCTCGTGCTCAGGCCACAGCCGATAGCACGTTCCTGGACGCACTCGCCCCGCCCGCCCGCTACGCTGGTCCGCCGACGAGCGCGAGATCCGCACCGTCTCCAGTCGCGACATTCCGCTGCGCGCTGAGAAGCTCGGCGCTCGCATCAAGCCGCTGTCGACCACCACCGTTACACCTTCAATGGTGAGACTCGTCTCCGCGATTGGCGTCGAGAGCACGACCTTTCGTCGTCCTGCCGGGGCTGGCGCAATCGCCGCGTCCTGCGCTCGCTGCGGCAGATCTCCGTAGAGCGGCGTCACGTCAACTCCCGGCGGCAGCCCCCGTTCGCCGAGCAGTCTTGCCACGCGCCGGATCTCACGTCCGCCGGGAAGGAAAACGAGTACGTCGCCGCTCGCTTGCTCGAGCCCGCGCTCTATGTGCGCGACCACTGTCGCTTCGAGCATGCGTGGCGCGACACCATCCATGTATCGGACATCGACCGGATACGACCGTCCCTCACTCGCCACAATCGGTGCGTCGCCGAGCATGCGAGCCACCGCGGCACCGTCGAGCGTTGCGGACATCACGAGAATGCGCAGCTCCGGGCGAACCAACTCCCGTGAGTGAAGCGCGAGCGTAAGCCCCAGATCAGCATGCACGCTCCGCTCGTGGAACTCGTCGAAGATCAACATTCCGATTCCTTCAAGCGTCGGGTCGCGCTGCATCAGTCGCGTCAGAACTCCCTCGGTTACTACCTCGATGCGCGTCCGCGGCCCCACTCTGGAGTCGCGCCGAATGCGATATCCAACGGTCTCCCCCACATCCTCACCCAGGAGGTTGGCCATGTGCGTTGCCACGGCCCGCGTCGCGAGCCGCCGTGGCTCCAGCATCAGAATGCGTTGTGCTCCGAGCCACGGCTCCTGCATGAGCGCAAGCGGAACTCGTGTGGTCTTCCCAGCGCCAGGTGGCGCCTGGAGCACCGCGCTGGTGCCCACGCTCAGCACGCTTCTGAGCGCTGGGATCACAGCGTCAATCGGCAGCTTCGCTCCCGGTCCATCTACCGGTCCACGTCTGGTGCTAACGTCACTCACTATTCATTCAACTTAGCGGCGCACCGTATGTACAGCGTTAGTTGTCCGCGCGCTCACGGCCCCGGGCGTGGGCGTATATTCGCCATCGTCCATCCCCGGCATCCCTTCTGGAGGCATCATGCGGCTCTCCGCACTCCCGTTCATCGCGTCACTCAGCGGCATCCTGGCCCTCCCGGCCACACCGATCGCTCCAGCGGCTTCCGCAGATATACTCGGCTTCACCACCGCGTCCGCACGTGTCGAGCGACAGTGGGAGAATAAGTTTCGCGCGCTCCCTGATCCGGCCCGCATGCGTGCCGACATGCAGCGACTGTCCGCGCGTCCTCACCATGTCGGTTCTCCCTATGACAGGGACAACGCCGAATGGCTGTTGCAGCAGTTCAAGGATGCGGGATGGGACGCGCACATCGAGCGGTTCGACGTCCTCTTTCCGACCCCCAAAGAGCGGCTCGTCGAGCTCGTTGCACCCACCCACTTTACGGCCAAGCTGCAGGAGGCGCCCGTCCCCGGTGATCCCACTTCGGGCCAGATGGCAGAGCAGCTGCCCACGTACAACGCCTACTCCGCGGACGGTGATGTCACCGGGCCACTGGTGTACGCCAATTACGGAATTCCCGCGGATTACGACGAGCTAGCGCGCCGCGGCGTGTCTGTGAAGGGCGCCATAGTCATCACCCGCTACGGTGGCTCGTGGCGCGGCATCAAGCCCAAGGTTGCGGCGGAGCACGGCGCGATCGGTTGCCTCATCTACTCCGACCCGCGCGACGACGGTTACAGCCAGGGCGACGTGTTTCCAGCCGGCCCGTATCGTCCCGAGCAGGGAGTGCAGCGCGGCAGCGTCATGGACATGCCCGTCTACCCCGGCGATCCGCTCACGCCCGGGGTTGGCGCCACCAAGGATGCAAAGCGCCTCGCCCTCGCTGACGCGAAGACGATCACCAAAATTCCCGTCCTGCCAATCTCCTACGGTGACGCCCAGCCCCTCCTCGCCGCGCTCACTGGCGACGTCGCCCCGGTAACCTGGCGCGGCGGCCTGCCCATCACTTACAAGATCGGGCCCGGCGCGGCCCGTGTGCACATGGTCGTCAAGTCCAACTGGGATACCAAGCCCATCTATGATGTGATCGGCACCCTGCGTGGGAGCACCTCGCCCGACCAGTGGGTCGTGCGCGGCAATCACCACGATGCATGGGTCAACGGTGCCGACGATCCTATCGCTGGCCAGGTGGCGTTGCTCGAGGAAATGCGTGCTATGGGTTCCCTGGTCAAGCAGGGCTGGCACCCAAAGCGTACCATCATCTACGCCGCCTGGGACGGCGAAGAGCCCGGCCTGCTCGGCTCCACCGAATGGGCTGAAACCCACGCAGATGATCTGGCCCGCCACGCGGTCGCCTACCTTAACAGCGACACAAACGGTCGCGGCTATCTCGGCATGGAAGGGTCGCACGTACTGGAGAAATTCATCAACGGCGTCGCGCGTGACATCACCGACCCCGAGTCCGGCGTCACCGTCGAGCGCCGGCTTCGCGCCCGCAGGATGCTGGACGCATCTCCTTCAACGCGCGAGGAAGTGCGCAATCGCGCCGATCTGCGCATCGGTGCGCTCGGCTCAGGCTCCGACTACACCGCGTTCCTGCAACACATTGGCGTCCCTTCCATCAACCTGGGCTACGGTGGCGAGGACGGCGGCGGCGTGTATCACTCTGTGTACGACGATTTCTACTGGTACACCCACTTCTCCGACACCTCGTTCGTGTACGGCCGCGCTCTGGCGCAAACCAGTGGGACGGCCGTGATGCGCCTGGCGGACGCAGACGTCATCCCGTACGACTTCACCAATTTGGCCGAGACGGTTCAGCGCTACGTGGGTGAGCTCAAGGCCCTCGCCAGCGCTGAGGCGGCGGACGCAACTGAGCATAACCGAGAAGTGGCAGACAGCAGCTTTGCGTTGACCACAGACCCCCACCACCCGATGGCCCGTCCCGCCGCTGAAGTTCTGGTTCCACACCTTTCCTTCGCCCCCCTGGAGAACGCCGCCGACTCGCTCACTCGCGCCGCCGCTAACTATCACACTTCCATGGCGCATGCGATGGACGGCACCAGCTCGCCCGCTGCTACCGGACAGTTCACCACACTCAACGACGAACTCATTCGGAGCGAACGGCTACTCCTTTCCGACGCTGGGCTCCCCAACCGCCCCTGGTTCAAGCACCTCCTGTACGCTCCGGGGTTCTATACTGGCTATGGCGTGAAGACTATCCCTGGGGTGCGTGAGGCGATCGAGCAAAAGGACTGGTCGCTTGCCGCGCGCGAGATCGATCGCGTGTCCCGGGCACTCGACGCCGAAGCAACGCTGGTTCACACCGCGGCGGTCACCGCGCGGTAACATCAACAGGCAGGAGTGGCGAGGGACGCTGTCATACTGATTGCGCCCATCGCCAGATGGTCCAGCCCCATCCCTATATTCAGTCCCATGCCCCTGAATTACCACGCCTCTTCTATCGCGGCCATATCCATCGCAACGGCCGCGCTCGCGTGCTCGGCGCCACGCGTTGGTGCACAGACTCCCGTGCACTGGACCGCCACAGCGCCTTCCGGCAGCGTTCCCGTCGGTGGAAGGGTCAACATCAAGCTGCAGGCGACCATCGCCGATGGCTGGCATATATACGCCATCAACCAGGGCCCCGGCGGACCGATCCCAACCCGCATTACCCTTGCTCCGGACCAGCCTTTCACCTTGGCGGATGTCGTTAGCACCACCTCTGCGCCACGCACGGAGTTGGACCAGAGCTTTGGCATCAAGGTCATGATGCACGAGAAGAGCGCCGCGTTTACGGTCCCTGTTCGAATCAGTCCAGCGGTGCGGAGCGGCATAGACTCCGTTCACGTGAACGCCCGGTATCAGGTGTGCAACGCCACCCTCTGCCTCCCGCCCCAGACGGCCAGGCTCACCGCTGCGCTCCGAACCAGGGCGGGCAAGTAACCCACTCGTGATTCTATCATGATGCTAGCGTCACTGGCTCAGATGACACCGGTTCCCGTTCCCGGTGTCTCCGCCTCCTTCCTGTGGCTTGCCGCGACCGCCGGTGCGCTGTCGCTCCTCACGCCGTGTGTCTTCCCGATGGTCCCGATCACGGTCTCCTACTTTTTGCGCCACGCAGGGGTGAGCCGGGCCCGTGCCTTCACGGCCGTGGCGGTCTTCGGCGCCGGGATCGTCGCGACATTCACCGCGCTCGGCGTTGCCATTGCCGCCGTCGCGGGCGCAGCTGGACTCACACGCTTCGCAGCCAATCCGTGGGTCAATCTCGCCATCGCCGCGGTCTTCGTCGCGCTCGGCCTTAGCCTACTCGGATTGTATACCGTGCAGCTCCCACTCCGCCTGATTAACTCCCTCGACGCGGCTGCCCGCCGACAGGGATCGACCGACGCGACAAGCGCACTGCTCATGGGTGTACTGTTCACCCTCACCAGCTTTACCTGCACCGCGCCCTTCATCGGGACGCTGCTCGTCGCCGCCTCGCGAGGTCAGTGGCAGCGCCCCGTCGCGGGCATGCTCGTCTACTCCCTGGTCTTTGCACTTCCCTTTGTCGTCCTCGCGACGGTACCCCGCTGGATCGGGCAACTTCCACGCGGCGGAGCATGGCTCGGTCGCGTGAAAGCGGTCATGGGCTTCATCGAGATCGCCGCCGCGGTCAAGTTCATATCCAACGCCGATGTCGTATGGCGTTGGGGCATCTTCACCCACGATGTGGTGCTCGGCAGCTGGGTGGCAATTTCGCTCCTGATAGCCTTCTATCTGCTAGGCGCATTTCGCCTGCCACACGAGCCCCCTCTTCCCGCGCGCGAAGCTCCCCCGCTGTCGTCCCGCCCAGATATGAGGTCAGGTAGTACGCAGCCGCTCCTGCCCAACCTCACCGGTGCGACCGCGATCGCCGCCGTCGCATTCATGGCGCTCGGTATGTATCTCGTCACCGGGCTCACAGGCCGGCCACTCGGTACTCTGGAATCGTTCCTCCCGCTGGTGGACGGCCCCCCGCCCAGTGTGAACGCAGCCGATGTACCCGCGCAGCTACACTGGCGATTGAATGACCTGCCCGGCGCGCTCGCCCTCGCCAAACGCGAGCATCGCCGCGTGTTCATAGACTTCACCGGCTACACCTGCACCAACTGCCGGTGGATGGAAGCGAACATGTTCTCGCGCCCCGAGGTGAAGGTCGCGATGGACAAATTCGTCCTCGCACGCCTCTTCACCGACGGCGACGGCGAGATGTACGATCGGCAGCAAACCATGCAGGAACGCCAGTATGGCACTATCGCACTCCCCCTATATGTTGTGGTCGACGCCGACGGGAAAACGATTACCACTTTCGCCGGCCTCACGCGCAGTCCCAATGCATTTCTCTCTTTCCTCACCAAGGGACGCACCGACTGACGGATAGCGCTCAGATGCGAACGCGCGTTCATCACGCCGCACGTTCGTGAAGTCGCTGGAACCTGTCTGTACTTTCGATCGTCAATTAAGGCGCCCCTCTCCGCCCAATTGAATTTCCCTGATTGTATCCCCCGCGGTCGTACCGCTCCACCTCCCGTTGCATCGTCATGACCCACCGCTTTCCACTCCTCCTTGCGATTGCGGCCCTCGCGTCGCTCCCCGCGTCACCGGCTGCCGCCCAGAACGCAACCCACAAGCACTCGTCGCACGCTGCCTCCCAAAGTTCGGCGGCACCACGGATCGCCGTTACGGTCCTGCCGGTCGATCCGGCGTCCGGTGATTCCGTGCGCGTGATCATTTCTCGTGACTTCGACTTTGGCGATCGGATCCGAGTAGTTCCACCCGACTCAATTACGCGCGCGTCCGCTGTAATACGCGCCGTGCAGTCGCCCACTGGCCTCACGGTGTCGCTCATGGACCCGCGTACGAGCGCCGTCCGTCAGGAGCGCCAGTTTCCTCTCCCGGCAGTCCCCGCTCGTCGGGATACAGCCATCGTTGATTCCGTCGGCCGCGCACTCGCGGCACGCGTGGCGGAGCGACGAAGCGCGCTTGCCCGCTACACCGTTCTAGGTGATTCGCTACGGTTGGAGCAGGCCAAAAAGGCGCCCCGCCTGCGCAATACCAAAGAGCGCGCGGCACATGCGCGGCTCGTCGCGGCACGTGACTCGGTACTCGGCACACTCGCGGTGAGTGACAGCATCACGCGCGCCGACGCCAAGCGCGACAGCGTCACCACCGATTCCACCCTCAAGGTGCTCGTTGCGCACGACGCCTTCGCGCGCGACTCCACGGCGGGCGAGATCCGCTGGGCACTACACGGCGTCGCAGATGAGGCCGAGCAGTGGATAACCGGGCATCGCGGGACGGCTCAGTCACGTGTTACGTATGTCGCTCGCGGCGAGCTGCGCGTTGTTGATGCCGATGGCGCGAATGACCACGCCATCACGCATGGTGGCAACGCCCTCTCGCCCACGTGGAGGCACGATGGTCGCGCCGTCGTTTACTCCGACATGAACGATTTCGGAACTCAGATCGAGTGGGTCGATCTCAACACCGGTCGCGCCAACATCGTGAACGCGACCAAGCGTGGCCTCAACATCACCCCGATCTTCTCCCCAGACGATCACTGGATTTACTTCGCCAACGGCGATGACAACCGCACGCAATTGGTAGCGGCCAGTCTCGACACTACGCTCCCACTCAAGCGCGTCAACATCCCACTCCCGTTCGACTGCTCATCACCGGTCTTCAGCCCGGATGGTAGTCGCATCGCCTTCGTCTCGTCCCGCCCGAAGCTGCCGCAGATCTACTCCGTCAATCTGGATGGCAGTGGCGACCGGCTCGAAACCCCCCACCCAGGCTCCGCGCGGAGCTACAGAACCAGCCCAGACTGGAGCCCAGACGGACGCGCTATAGCATTCCAGCAGCAGAACGGCGACTTCCAGGTCTGGTCCGTGTCCCTCCCCGACCACAAGCTGCGCAAGCTCACTTCCGCTGGCGAAAACGAAGATCCTACGTGGGCCCCAGACGCACGCCACATCGCGCTCACGTCCAACCGCGCCGGCGCCAAGGCGATCTGGATCCTCGACACACAGAGCGGACGGTTGCGCCAGCTAACCGGCGTCGGCGACGCGCGCCTGGCAGCGTGGTCACCCATGCTCCACTCCGCGCACTAGCCGGGCGCACTAGCGGGGCGCACTGCTGAGACTCAGCGGGTAGCTGTCGGGAAGAAAGGTTGCATTTGTAACGTTTCGTTACACACAAACGTTGTACTCATGCGGTCGCGATTCTGTAAGTCATTATGGCAACATGACTTACAGAATGGCTTGGGTGTTGCTTAGGGAAAGGTTGTTGTCCACGTCCCACTCCCCTGGAGCCAAGCACATGCGCCGCAAATACTTTGTACGATCTACTCTGACCGGCCTCGGGCTCGCGATTCTTGGTGTCGGCTGCGCACCGGAAGCTGCAACAGCTCCGCAGGTTACCGCGGCGCCCTCGCTGCTGACTACGCTCTCGCCAGTTGTCAGCCTCGTTCCGACTGTACTAAACAAGATCTTGGTGCCTGTTGTAAGCCGCCGCACCGCGCTGTCACACGACATCACCGTCACCAAGGACATCGGCCCTGACGGTGGGACGCTCAAGATCGACGAAGCAGGTCTCACCGTCAAGTTCGCGCCGGGTGCCGTTCCGCAGATAACTTCCATCACCGCTACCGCCTACGCCGGCCACCTGGTGTCCTACGGTTTCGGACCTCACGGCATCCACTTTGCCGCTCCGGTCACCATCGTGCAGGACGCGAGTAAGACCACCGTCAACGAGAATCTCGTGGGCGCTTCGACGCTCTTCGGCGCGTACACTCCCGATGGTCCGAGTGATATCACTGCCGATGGTCGCGCCCTTGTGAGCGAGCTTCGCGGTACGCAGTCCACCGTTGGAACTCTTCTGGGCCGCAAGCAGGTTCAGACCGTGTCGTTCGTGATCGAGCACTTCTCTGGATACATCCTCATGGGTGGCCGCCACTAGCGGCGGTAAGTAAGCCTCGATAACCGAGCTTCGAGCGGATTTTCACCGATCCAATAGAGTTCGGTGATCTAGCGGCGGTCTGACCGATATCTCCAGCCGCTGGCCGGAACAGAACGTGACAGTACGACGCCGGGTTGCCGACACTGAAGGTGTGTCTGCAACCCGGCGCTTCCCATGGGGACCTCCCATGGATTGAGCCAGGTGGAGCAAGCTCTCGCGCCGCGCCTAGCCCCGTCCGCTGCGCATTCCGGTGACATTTGCCGAGACGCATCTACGTGGGCCGATGGGCTGGTTGTGGGTAGGAGCGCGTCGGTGTGCGCCGCCACCACACTGGCAGCCAGAATCGGAGCGAGCCGCGCCGTGACGGTGTTGGTCTGTGGTGAAACGGGTACGGGCAAGGAGCTGTTTGCGCGTGGTATCCATGCCTGCTCCGCCAATGCGCACGAGCCATTCGTTGCAATCAACTGCGCCGCCATCCCAGAAACCCTGCTCGAGAGCGAGCTCTTCGGGCACGAGAAGGGCGCGTTCACCGACGCGCGTTCGCTTAAACGCGGACTGCTGGAGGTCGCCGGCCGTGGCAGCGTCTTTCTTGACGAGGTAGGTGAGCTGCCGCTCAAACTTCAACCGAAGCTGCTGCGCGTACTCGAGCAGCGTTCGTTCCGCCGTCTTGGCGGCTCAGCCGAGCTGCCAATTGCTGCGCGAATCATTGCCGGCACCAATATCGCGCTCGGTGACGCCGTGGACAGTGGCAGCTTCCGCGAGGATCTGTTCTACCGTCTGAGCGTTGTACGTTTGGAACTGCCGCCGCTGCGCGAACGACCCGGCGACGTAGCAATACTCGCTGGCCATTTCCTCCGCGAGCACGCATTCGACAGTGACGAACCTGCCGCGACTTTGTCCAACGAGGCGTTGGCGGCGTTGCGCGAGCACAATTGGCCCGGTAACGTACGCGAGCTCAAGGGCATTATCGAGCGCGCGGTTATCGTCTCGGGCGGAAACGTCATTCAGCGTCAGCACCTGTTATTTCAGCGTCGCCGTGCCTCACCGCCGGAACCGGATATTGATGCGGGCGCGGTGATCCGCATTCCAGAGAGTGGAAAGTCGCTAAGCGAGATCGAAGCTGAAGCGATCATGGCGATGCTCGCCATCACCCGCGGGAACCTGAGCGCCGCAGCGCGCATTCTCGACATCTCACGCCCCACGCTCAGCCGCAAGCTCAAGCAGGCAGGGCTGGCTCGGCGCACCGTGGTCGCCGTCGCGTGACTGCCCTGCGTGCACAGAGGCGGGACGTCACCTCGGGCATGATGTCGGCCCCGGCGATCGATCTCGACCTGGCCGTCATCGAGGCGCGGAACGCCGAGCGTTTGGGCCGCTGGTCGGAAGCAAGATCGCAATATGAAATCGTATTGCGCAATCGGGATGCAACGCTGAAGATTCGCTCGACCGTCCTGCGTTGGATCGGGCGTACTCACGTAGAGGAAGGACGTCCGAATGCGGCTCTGCCCATATTCGAGCAAGCACTCGCCGCCGCCGAAGAAGCAGATGACATGGGTGGAGAGGCGCACGCGCTAAACTGGATCGGAATTGCCGAGCAGAGCATCGGTAACCTCGACAGGTCGGAGTGGCTGTACGCCCGTGCACGAGCCCGTGCCGCGCAGGCAAATGATGATCTGCTGGTTGCGATGATCGATCAGAATCTCGGTACGATTGCCAATATTCGGGGCACACTCGATCTGGCCCTCCGATCGTACGAGTCGAGCCTGCGTCGCTTCAGGGCATTGGGGCTGGTGGAGCATGGAGCCCGCCTCCTGAACAACATGGGGATGCTGTACACAGATCTCGAAGATTGGGACAATGCCGAGCGTGCGTATGAGGACGCGCGCGAGGTTTGCGTGAGGACGGGGGACATCGGCTATCAAAGGCGCATTGAGGTGAATCAGGTCGAGCTGTGGGTCGCACGTAAGGAGCTCAGCAGGGCACGAGAGCGTTGCGAGTGTCTCCTGCGCGGCTCCGCGGATTCAATCGCGCCCTGGCTTGGCGAGTTGTACAAGCACTCCGGCGTCATCTGCCGCGAGCAGCTTAAGTTTGACCGTGCGGATGACTACTTCACGCGGGCCGCGACCGCAGCCGCTGAGACGCGCGACATGCTACTTGCCGCGGAGACGGCACGCGAGCAGGCTGAGCTGTACTGGCTGCAGTCGCGCAACGCGGATACCCTGCAGGCGCTCAACCGGGCTCACGGCTGGTTCACGCGGCTGCGTGCTGAACGCGATCTCGCCGCCATCGACCGGCGCAACGAGCGACTGGAGCAGCGGTTCCTGGATGTGGTGCGACGTTGGGGCGAGTCCATCGAGAGCAAGGATCACTACACCCAGGGCCACTGCGTTCGCGTTGCGGATCTGGCATGCATTCTTGCTGCTCGTGCAGGCTTCGACGAGAAGAATCTGTTCTGGTTTCGTATTGGAGCGCTGCTGCACGACGTTGGCAAGCTGATCGTTCCGCAGGAAATCCTGAACAAGCCAGGTAAGCTGGACGCTGAGGAGTGGCGCACGATGCAGCGGCACCCGGAGGCTGGCGTGGAGCTGCTGGCTGACATCGAGTTTCCCTGGGATGTGCGCCCCATGGTTCGCAATCATCACGAGAAGTGGGACGGGACCGGCTATCCTGATCGGCTCGCAGGACTCGATATTCCGCTGTCCGCACGTATCCTGTGCATCGCCGACGTGTACGATGCCCTCACGACCACGCGCTCATACCGGCCTAGCTTCACGCATGAGCAGGCCGTAGTGATGATGACGGAAAACAATGTGGCCGGGCACTTCGACCCGGAGCTGTTCCAGCTCTTTCTGGAGTGGAGCGCCACCCGGCAATCAGCGGCCGAGTGACTCGCGCCTCCCGACTGCCGGAAAGTGGTTCCCCGTGCAAAAAGGTCCTCTGGAGTGTAATGTGAGAGTACCGCCTGCCAGTCCCAACTGGCCGACCCAACGAATCGGGCAGCCCGCCGCGTAATCAGGGTTGGCGTGTGTCCCTGTTCGCCAATTTCCTACTGGAGCCATCCGCATGAGTTTCTTTACAACGGCCGTGGGCGCAGCTGCGCTGATGGCCGCCGCGTCCGCAGGCACTCTTGTGAGCGCTGCTGGCGCACAGCAACAGCCAATGCCGCCGCGACCGCCCCAGACGCCTGAGGTCCGGCGTGGATCGGCCGACACCTCCATCTTTGCCGCGCTGCACGTTACGCCGGAGCCGGACGTCTACCGCTCCGCCGACGGGCGCCCAGGCCCCAGGTACTGGCAGCAGCGCGCTGATTACGATCTGCGTGCAACGCTCGACACGGCCGCCAAGACGCTCCAGGGCACGATGGCGATGCGCTACACCAACAACTCGCCGGATACACTGAGCTTTATCTGGATGCAGACGGAGCAGAACGCGTTCCGTCCGAATTCACTCAACAGCCTCATCTTTGCGCAGAATAGTCGATTCGGCGCGCGCAATTTTGTTGGCGGCGACATGTTTGACCACTTCAATCAGATTGTTGGCGGGCGCACCGTCGCGCTCAAGCTCCGCGACAATGGAACCGTCACCAAGGTCGACCTCGCTCGGCCGCTGGCCCCTGGGCAGACGGCCACGTTCGACGTTGCGTGGCACTTCGCCATACCGGAGCACGGCGCCGATCGTATGGGACGCGAGGGATCGCTGTTCGAGTTGGCCCAGTGGTACCCCCGCGTCAACGTGTACGACGATGTGCGCGGCTGGAACACCGAGCCGTACCTGGGGCAGGGTGAGTTCTATCTGGAATATGGCGATTACAATCTCAGCGTCACTGTTCCGTCGGGATATATAGTAGCCGCCACTGGTATGCTCCAGAACGCGCATGACGTTTTGACAGCGATCGAGATCTCGCGCCTGGCACAGGCCGCGAAATCGGACAAACCGGTCGCGATCATCACCGCGGCTGAGTTGCAGAGCGGAGCAGCACGTCCAGCAGGTACATCCGGAACGATGACGTGGAAGTTCCATGCGAAGAACGTGCGCGACGTGGCGTGGGCCGCATCGCCCGACTACCAGTGGGACGCTTCCAGCTGGCACGGAATCCTCGCGCAGGCATACTATCGCCCGAGCGCCGCGGTGAACTGGGACGACGCTGCCGATCAGTCACGCATGTCGATCCAGGAGTATTCCGAGCGTTGGTACCAGTATCCATACCCGCAGATCTCCGCGGTAGAGGGGCCGATCAGCGGGATGGAGTACCCTATGCTCGCGATGGAGACAAAGAGTCGCGACAAGCCCGATCTGTACAACGTGGTAACGCACGAGATCGGTCACAACTGGTTCCCGATGATCGTCGGCTCCAATGAGCGCGTGAATTTCTGGCAGGACGAGGGGTTCAACACCTTCGTTAACACGTTCAGCGAGGCACGTCGATACCCGCAGAGTGGCGACCAGATGGCGCGTGCCGCACGGGAACGCGGAGAGATCGAGGCGACTCAGATAGCCAACGTGGATGTTCCCATCGAGACGCCAGCCGATCGCATCGCTCCCCGCAAGCTCGGCTTCACCGAGTACACCAAGACATCGGTCGGACTACAACTCCTGCGTCAGGAAATACTCGGTCCCGAAGCCTTCGACGACGCATTCAGGACCTACATCAATTACTGGGCATTCAAGCACCCAACGCCCGCCGACTTCTACCGTACCATGGAGAACGTCGCGGGACGCCGCCTCGATTGGTTCTGGCGGGAATGGTTCCTGGCGGATCCACACTTTGATCAGGCCATTGATTCTGTCGTACCGGAACAGGCGGGAGATACATCCAACGTGACGGTCGTGTACGGCAATCACGCGCGCGGCGTGCTTCCGATTCGCGCACGCTTCAGCTTCAGTGACGGCACGGTCCAGGACTTCAACTACCCGGCAGAGGTGTGGAGCACCAACACGTCGCAATACATGCGGCAGTACTCGTTTGTCGGGAAGATGCTCAAACGCATAGACCTCGATCCGGACAATCGTCTCCTGGACGTGGATCGCTCCAACAACACGTGGTTGGCCAAGTAGCTCAATTGAACTCGCCCGTCGAACTCGGTTTCGATCATCGTTTTATCCCGTCCACAGCACCCGCGACCGAGCGCGGGGCCACGCTGCTGTTACTGCACGGAACCGGAGGCGACGGAGATTCGCTTCTCCAGCTGGGCTACACGCTGTCGCCCACCTCTCCGCTGCTGAGTCCAACGGGCAAGGTGCGCGAAGCGGGCGCTCCGCGATTCTTCCGACGCCTGGCTGAGGGCGTGTTCGACATGGAAGACTTGACGGTGCGAACAGCGGAGTTAGCGGTGTTCATTCGCAAGTCCGTCGCGGCTTACCGACTGGATGCAGCACGCGTTGTGGCGGTCGGGTATTCCAACGGCGCAAACATCGCCGCCAGTCTTCTACTGAGCAACGAGTCGGTGCTCGCGGGCGCAGTTCTCTTTCGTGCAATGGTTCCTTTCGAGCCAGCCGGGTCGTCCGATCTTCACAACGTTCCGGTGCTGCTCTGTGCTGGCAACGCCGACCCCATCGCCACCGCCGCGGAAACAGTGCGCCTGGCCGGGCTTCTCACTGAGGCGCACGCCCGGGTAGAGATTCATCGCGAGCCGGGTGGGCATCAATTGGCCATGGGAGACATTCGAGCTGCTTCCGAATGGATCGAGCGAACATTTCCCCTCACGCCCACGCCTTAGCGCGTACGCGTCAGCGCTGCTCCTCCAGCGCCGACCTTATCGTACTTATCCGCGTCCGCCACCATTCGAAGTCGTGGTACTCGCTTACCGCCGTGGCATGCTCGATTTCGTTGAGTGCCGCCACTGCCGGCACGGGCACAGCCTCCGGCGCAGGAAGGGCCTGCGGAGACAGCTCCTGTACGGTGTAGTCTGGCTCCTGCTCCTCGCCCGCGGCCCCGGCCGGCAGTAGCCGTGCTCCCAGGTCGTGCGAAATCGTGATTTCGATCGGAGAAATTACGGGGATGCTCATCAGCATTTGATGTGACCGGTCGCATTGAGGACGAATGCCAGCCCCGTAATGATCTGCAGGGCTAGCAGCGAGAATAGTATAGCGTAAACCATTCCATCGTTTCGGACTGGCTTGGGAAGCGTATGCCGGTACATCAGCCACCCAACGAGGATGGTTGCGCTCTCCATGATCAGATCCGCGACTGGACGTCCGTACAGATCGAGGCCGACTACCGGACCGCCGGCCCAGGTCGGCTTCTGCCCAGTGAGGTAGTCCAGTCCGTAGTGCGAGATGACCACCGCCGCAACCAGCAGTGCGCCGCGCACGTCACGTGAGATTATCCAGGCGATGATGGCAAATGCAACCGCAGCGGACGCCACGGGGATCAGCCCATGCGTGTACAGTCCGTAAGGGCCGCGGTCCATGTCCGCGATACATAACCCCGCATCCAGCCAGTCGGGAACCTGCGCGGCGATGATGATGAGCCAGAGCGGCAGTGTTCGCCGGAAGGAGTACGCGCCGAGTGCAAAACCAACGTGGCCTGCGTACACTAGCGCATCGCGCCCGAGCCGCGCGCGGTGACGACAGCGCGCCAATTGAAAAACGTGGTGGTCAGTACCGGTGCGAGCAGGGCGAGCGCGAGCTGTATTCCTTTAACGAGATGGATCGACATTCGGATGTGTTAGGCTGAAGCACTCTCGGAGTGCTGAGGTGCGGCCCTAAAGTTAGTCGGACGCTACACCATCTTCCGAGGTGGAGTGAGCACTTCCGTGGCGTCAGCCGCACTGAGCGGCCTAGCAAACAGGAAGCCCTGGCCCAGCTTACACCCGAGCTCCGTCAGTGTCTGCTGTTGCTGCGAGAACTCAATGCCTTCGGCGATGGTGGACAGCCCCAGAGTCCCTCCCAGTCCTATGATGGTCCGCGTCAGTGCGGCGCCGGCCGCGTCACGCTCCATCCCCTCCACGAAAGCCTTGTCGATCTTTATGATGTCGATTGGGAACTGCTGCAGATAGCTCAGCGACGAGTAGCCCGTACCGAAGTCGTCGATGGCGAGATGGACGCCCAGTGCCTTCAGTTCGTGCAGTCGCTGCACCATCGCTTCGGTACGGTGCATTATCACCGTCTCGGTGATCTCGAGTACCAGCCTCGACGGGAGCAGTCCTGAGTCGGCCAGCGCCTCGGCGACGTCGCTGACGAAGAACGGGTCCTGCAACTGCCGGCCAGAAACATTGACCGCCATGCTTATTGCGTCGTCGTCGGGGCGACTGTGCCACCACGAGTGGGCCTGATGGCAAGCCTCGCGCAGCACCCACCGGCCGAGCGGAACAATCAGCCCCGTTTCCTCGGCGATCGGGATGAAGTCCAGAGGCTGGACCAGCCCGCGGCGTGGATGATTCCAGCGGACCAGAGCCTCGACTCCGACCACTCGCTCCGAATCGAGCTGAACCAGCGGCTGGTAGAAGAGGATGAACTCACTGCGGTTAATTGCGCGTCTGAGGTCGCTCTCCAGCTCCAGCCGGTCGACGACGGCGGTGTGCATCGACGGCTCGAAGAACTTGTAGCGCCCCTTGCCGTCGCCCTTGGCCGTGTACATCGCAACATCGGCATTGCGGAGCAGCTCGTCCGCGGTGTCTTCTTCCGTGTGCGGGCGAGTTATTCCGATACTAACGGTCACAGTGACGCTGTCGCTACCGATCGGGATCGGTTGGCGTATCGCTCTGTTGATGCGATCCGCTACAACGCGAGCCTCGTCGTCCTCGCGCACGTTCTCCAGCAGGACCGCGAATTCGTCGCCCCCGAAGCGCGCGACTGTGTCGGAACCCCGGGTCGCGTTCAGGAGCCGCTCCGCAGCGGTGACGAGCAGCTGATCGCCGGCACTGTGGCCAAGGCTGTCGTTGACGGCCTTGAAGTTGTCGAGATCGAGAAACATCACCAC
>JBPCQO010000156.1:0-9276 GCA_050998035.1 Gemmatimonadaceae bacterium
GTAGGCGTAGCCGAAGCCACCCAGTGCACCGCTGCGGAGCGTCGGCAGCGCCGACGCTCCGGTGAGTGCGGTGGGACGAGCGACGTCGGGATCCGTCACCTGGAGAAGTCTGTCCGTATTGCAGGCAAAGAGCGTCGGCACCATGCCCAGGGCGAGAAGCCCGACCGGCCGCCGCGTTATGGCGCGTAAGATTTTCGTGTTATCCATTGAGATCTCTTGAAGGGTCGGCAGCTCAGAATGTCACGTTCACACGCGCCGTCCACGTGCGGCTCGGCGGAAGCGTGAGGAAGTCGGACGTCGAGAAGTTCGCGCCGGGGCTGGAGTTCACCTCGGGGTCGAAGCCCTTGTAGTTGGTCCACGTGTGCAGATTCCTGCCAGCGATGGTCAGATCGAGGCCGTGCACCCGGAAAGCCCGGGCGATGCGATCGGAGGCCAGCAGCGTGAAGGAAAGCTCGCGCAGCTTGGTGAAGTCAGCATTCTCGATATAACCAGCATCAGAGCCCAACGGAATGGCGATGCTCGCGGCCTGATCGGCGAGCGACGCGTGCGGGTCGAACGCGGCTTGGCAGTTGCCAAAGCTGCAACGGAACCGGGCCGTATTATTAAACAGCTTGTAGCCACCCTTATGATCGAACAGAGCGGAGACGCGGAACCACTGAAACAGCGTGAGCGACGGCGACAGCGACCACTGAGTCTTTGGCAGCGGGTTTCCAAGGTACACGGCAGTATCGCTCAGGGTCACCTCTGAGCGGGCGATGATGCCGTCACCGTTGGCGTCCTTGTACGTGATCGACGGCTGGAAGTAGGCGCCGAGCGGATACCCGGTCGCGTGCTTCTGCTGCGTGTTCACAACGATTGACGGGATCGGCTTACCCGACGGTAGCGAGCCCAGGCCGAGGAGAATGTTGTCCTGGGACGAGGTCGTGGCCGTCAGATTGAACTTGACGGGGCGAGAATCAAACAGCGTAGCGTTGGCCTGGTACTCCCAGCCGCGATTCCGGACGCTGCCCAGATTCTGGAACTGGGTCGTGGTGAGCCCGAGTGACGGGGGAAGCGGTACCGCGACGAGCAGGTCGGTGGTGTACTTGAAGTAGTGCGTTACCTCGAGGCTCAGGCGCTGATCAAAGAAGCCAGCGTCAAACCCGAACTCGGTTTCTTTGGAACGCTCAGGGCGAAGATTCGGATTACCCGTGCCTCCCACCACGATACCGGCAACATCTGTCCCGTTCAGCGAAACAGTCTGCGCATTGAAGAACGTGATCGCATCGCGGAAGTTCGGCTGCCGGCCAGACTCACCGATCGCGCCGCGCAGACGCAGGGAATTGAGCAGTGTCGTCTTTGGGAAGAACGACTCGTCGCTGACCACCCACGAAGCCGACGCGGAAGGATACGTGATGCGTCCGAAGTTCTGACCGAACGCGCTGTTCTGATCCGAGCGAAGAGCGCCCGTGAAGAAGATCCGGTCGGCAATAGCGATGTCTTCGCTGAAGAGTTCGCCGATCGTCTTGTTATCAGTGTTAGTCTCACCCACGCTGAAGCGCGCGGTAGTTCCGCTCAGCGACGCCGTTCCGGCAACCAGCTTCGCGCCAAAAGCGCGGGTTCCACGGACAAGTTCCTTGTTGAACTGCGCGCCCGCACGCGTTGTAAACTTGAGCTTGTCGGTTGCATTCCAGACGCCAGCGAGCGTTCCGTTGGCGGTGTAGTTGAAGATCTGGTACGGGTTGGATGTGCGGTTTCCGTCGGGATTCGAGCCCAGGTTCACCATGTTCGGCGGCGTGACCTCATTGTCGTAGCGATTGAGATAATCCAGGCCGAATACACCCGTCGCCGTAAGCCATCCCAACGGCTGATACGTGGAATTGATCGTATTCTCGAAGCGCTGCACGTCCTGCCGGGTTCTGATCGCGTAGATCTGCTGCGGTATCTGGGTGCCCAGGTACCCGCGCGCGGCCGAGTCGTCGAAGGCGCGGCCGAGCAATCCGGTCGAGATGATGCCGAGCAGATTGTTATCGTTCTGCGGCAGCCGAAGGTGGTCGGCAAGGTAGCTGGAGCCGAGCTGAACGCTCAGGTTCCTGAGCGGCTGCGCACTGAGATTGGCGCGTCCACCTGCACGCTGATCCTGACTCACCTCGAAGACGCCCTGCTGCTTGTCGAAGTTGCCCGATAGATAGTAGTTAACCAGATCGTTTCCGCCGTTGACACTTGCGCCAAACGCGCCACGGTGACCGTTGATGAACGGGCTCGCCTGAACCAACGGATTAAAGGAGACGAGCGAATCTGCGTTCGGCGTACAGAGAGAACGTGTCTGGCTGTCCAGCGTGCACGACGTGGTACGTTTGCCAGCTGTCGTCAGGCCGATCTGCGCGAAGTTGGCCGGGTACGTTGTCTCATCCTGGATCGTCCCGCCCTCAGCGTAAACTGTCCAGCGCGGCTTGGCGTTGACACCGCGCTTGGTGGTGATCTGAATGACACCGCTCGCCGCGGCGGTGCCGTACTGCGCGGCAGCAGCCGGACCCTTAAGGACCTGGATGCTGGCGATGTCTTCCGGGTTGATGTCGTTGAAACGTGACGGCACCTGGCCACCGACGCCAAGGCTCGATGCACCGGACGTGTTGTCCGCGCCAACTGAATTGTTGAAGCGCACGCCGTCGATAATGATGAGCGGCTCGTTGGACAACGAGATCGAGTTCGCGCCGCGAATGCGGATGCGTGATCCGGAACCTACCGTTCCGCCGGAGGAGGCGATATCGACGCCGGCGATTTTGCCGGTGAGGAGCTGGCTTGGGCTCTGCGCTGCAGCGAGCTCCCGGACCGTGGGCTCCAGCGTCGCGACGGCGGTGCCCTGCTGACGCTTGCGTTCCACTTCACCCGTCGCCGTGGTGACCACCTGGTCTAGCGCAACTGCTGCGACGCTGATCCCGATCGGAACCATTGCCACCGAACCCGTCGTCACCGTGACCGGCTGAAGCACCGATCCGTACCCGATACGGATGATACGAACCTGGCGCGCACCTGTGGGCACGCCTGTGATACGGAACGTCCCGTCGTCACCAGTGCGCGCTCCGCGCTGTGTTCCCACGACGCTAACCTGCGCGTCGCTGATCGGCCGCTGGGTCGCTTTCTCCACGACCTGACCGGTGATCGTCCCCGTTTGTTGTGCTCGCGCCAACGCCGGCGTCGCTAAAGCTGCGACCGCGCAGGCCAGTGCGAACACACTCCGCAAATGACCAAATCTCATGTTGTCTTGGAAGCTCCTAGCTGGTGAGAGTGTGCTAGGCGGGGATTACCGACAGCTGGACAGGCTGCTCGATACGCGGTCCGGTGCACTGAGGCGCCGAACGCTGCGGCCGGTCCCGCCCGATAACACGTCGCGGGAAGTTTGGACGCGTCTCCTCGGAGGGTAGCGGACCCGCTTAGTGGAACGAAAGATATTACGCCTGTTTCACGGGCTGTCAAGCGTTTCTTCGCGCCTGTTTCAGAGCCCGGCAGGTACGGCAGATCTGGTACGCGATTTCGGCTGTTATAGCGACTCGGACGAACGTTCTAATCCCGGTTCACCGCTCATTGCCTTGGCCCGGAATGACGGAGTACCGGGTCAGCCGCACAAATCCCATCACCCATTGCCCAAAACGCTTAAGGTTTCAGTTGACAGTGGCAGGTGGCGTGCTATGTTAGCCTCACCCTTGAGCGGGTCTGCTACCGGAGCACGTCATGCGAGACGATGCCGAGGGACCAGCCGCATCGCAGGACGAGTGCTCGTGCTCGTCCGGAAGCGTCGGTGTCACGTCGAACCGCAGCCCGCCTAGCAATCCACCCTCGCTAGGAGCTCGCACGATTCCATGAACATTCGTTATCTCCACCGAGCGTTACTCACTGCTGTGGCGGTGAGTAGGGACGTTCCCCGACGTTCATCACCGCCGTCACCCTGGATGGCGCGCGTACTCGCGACACCGCGTGCCGTATTCGTGGCGCTGCTGTTTGCACCGAGCGCGCTGTTCGCGCAGGCGTCCATCTCTGGACGTGTCACGAAAACCGGCGACGGCGTGCCGGTTGGCGGCGTACGCGTAATTGTAGTGAACAGCAGGGTCGGCGCGACGACTGACGCCGACGGACACTATGTGATTCGCAACGCTCCAGTGGGGACCGACCAGGTGCGTGCGTTACGCATCGGGTTCATATCACAGAGTCAGCCCGTGACCGTCTCCGCCGGGCAATCCGCAACGGTCAACTTCATCCTTGCAGAGGCCGCCGTGCAGCTTCAGCAGATGGTGACGACTGCAATCGGACAGCAGCGCAAAATAGAGATCGGTAACTCGGTGGCTAACCTTGGCGACATTGCCAAGAAAGTCGAGACGGCCCCGGTCAGTAGCCTGTCCGATCTCATAGTGGGCAAGGCGCCTGGCGTTACCGTTTTACAAGGCACCATGACGGGTTCGACTCCCGTGATCAAAATCCGCGGACTCAACTCGCTCTCGCTGAGCAACGACCCTATCTACGTCATTGATGGCGTCCGGATGAACAGCGGGAACTTCAGCACCGGCCAGACGGGACAGCGGGTTAGCTATCTGAACCAGCTGAGCCCGAACGAGATCCAGAGCATCGAGATCGTGAAAGGTCCGTCTGCCGCGACTCTGTACGGTACCGATGCTGCAAACGGCGTCATCGTCATCACGACGAAGAAAGGGTCAGCCGGTCCCACGAAGTGGACGTACTTCGGTGAAGCGGGCACGGTGGACGACCGGAACACGTATCCGACTCAGTATGCAGTCTTTGGGCACGATCCCAAGACTGGGGCGCTCAAGCGGTGCGTCCTCGTGACGATCGGCCAGGGGTCATGCGTCGCCGACAGCACCACATCATTCAGCGCCCTCCGTAATCCGAGCACCACCCCGCTGGTCCTCGGGAACCGCAAGGAAGTGGGCATGAACGCGGCGGGCGGCACGGATATCGTGCGTTTCTTCGTCAGCGGCGACCTGCAGAATGAGATCGGACCGTTTGAAATGCCGGCCTTCGCCCGCGCGACGCTGGACTCCATGGGAACGAAGATCCAGGATCAGTGGCTGCACCCCGAGGCGTTTCAGAGCGAGAATTTCCGCACCAACCTGACCGCCGCGTTGAGCAAGAGCTTCAATCTCAACATGAACGCCGGATATTCGAACACGAACCAGCGACTGCCGCAGGTCGACAACAACATCTACAGCATTTTCTATAGCGCATTCAACGGCCCGGGTTTCAATTACCCGCTGCTGTCGCCGACAGTGTCGGCCGCGTCGGGGCTCACGTATAACCCCATCGGTACTCTCGGAGAGCAGAAGGCGGGCTATGGCGTCTACAGCCCAGCGCAGATCTTCCAGTACGTTCCAGAATCAGGCGTGCAGCGCTTCATCGGAAGCGCCGACGCCAACTGGCGGCCGTTCTCATGGATGCAGAATCAGGGCATCGTCGGTCTGGACCTCGCGGGCCGCAATGATTTCCGACTGTGCGTGTTCGGCACCTGCCCAAACTCCGGCACGCTGCGCCAGGGACTGGTGTTCGATCAGCAGACAAATGATCGCAACCTGTCCGCAAAGCTCATAAGCACCTCGTCGTGGCAGCCGGTTTCGTGGACTCAGCTGAAGACCACGTTCGGCGCCGACTACAACAATCTCGAGGAGGACTTCGTTCGGGCGAACGGATCGATACTGCCCCCGGGGGCGCAGAACGTCAATCAGGCGGCGATCAAGGATGCCACCACGCAGTTGCAGACTGTCAACAAGACGCTGGGCGTGTATGTACAGGAGCAGGCAGCGATTCGCGATCGACTCTTTCTCACGGCTGCGGTTCGTACCGACCAGAACAGCGCATTCGGCACCAACTTCCAGCGTGTGTACTATCCGAAGGCCAGTCTGTCATGGCTTCTCTCGGATGAGAGTTTCTTCCCCCATCCGGCATTCGTAAGCACGTTCCGGCTGCGAGCGGCGTATGGCGCATCCGGCGTGCAACCGGGCGCACTCACCGCGCTCCAGACGTTCAATGCGCTCACGACGAACCTGGCGATCACTAACGCAGGTAGCGTGACCGGCGTCGATAATCCGGGACTCGTTGCGGCGTCGCTCGGCAATTCGTCGCTCAAGCCGGAAAGATCGGCGGAAACCGAAGCCGGTTTCGAGACCAACCTGTTCTCGAGCAGGATGAATATCGATTTTACCTATTACCACAAGAAGACGACTGACGCGTTGATCGCGCAGCCGATCGCCGCGTCATCCGGTGCTTCCGGAGTCCCCGGGAACACGAACCTGACCATTACGCGGAATCTTGGCTCGGTGCAGAACAGCGGTGTCGAGGCTACGATCACCACTACGCTGGTCGACAATGCCAACTTCGGTTGGGATCTGACGGTTGGCGCGTCGCACAACAGCAACAAGATCCTGTCGCTCGGCCTGGATGCGACCGGAAAGCCGAATCCGACAATTGGGACGGGCACTTTCCGCGACTCGGTCGGCCTGTCGGTGAACGGGATCTTCGACCACCCCTATACGTACGCCGACAAGAACGGTGACGGTATCATCACGCCGGACGAAGTAACGGTCTCGCCCACGTACGCCTACTACGGCTACTCCAGCCCTCGCGACATCGTCTCGATCCAGAATGGCTTCGATCTGTTCGCGCGCAAGGTGCACCTCCAGGCGTTACTCGATTACAGGGGCGGTGCCTCGCTGTACAACTCGTCCACGAGGTTCTACTGCCAGAACACGTCCACGTGCGCTGACGAAACTCTACAGGGCACTTCGCTCGCCAAGCAGGCGCGGATCGTCGCACAGCGCTACGAGAATCCGTCGAGTGCGGCAGGATACTACGAGAACGCCCAGTTCTGGCGCCTGCGTGAGATCTCGGCCACTCTGATACTGCCGAGCCGACTGGCTGCTTCCATCCGCGCGCAGGATGCGAGCCTGTTGCTCGCCGGGCGGAATCTCCACGTCTGGACGAAGTACACCGGCGTCGATCCCGAAGCCAACTACAGCGTGGGCGACGTGCAGACCGACTTCTCCACGTCGGGACCGCGCTCGTATTTCATCGCCCGTATCAACCTCCATTACTAGACTCCCGCTAAGGACTATATACCAATGAGAAACTTTTCATTTTGGGCGAGCTGGAGAGCGGTGGGGATGCTCGGTGTTGTGGGCCTCGCCAGCGCCTGCAGCAACATCAAGGACGAGCTCCTCTCGCCCCAGCAGCCGAACGTGATCGCACCAGGCGATATCCAGAACGCCGCCGGCGCCGACGGGTTATACGTCGGTGCTGTTGGCCGGTTTACCGTAGCGCTCGACGGTAGCCCCACCAATGGCGGCTCAAATCAGGAAGCGGCGTGGAACTGGGCCGGGCTGTTCACGGACGAGTTCAAATCTTCGGACACGTTCTCGCAACGGATCGACGACGACCAGCGAAATCTGCAGGACAACGATGCGCTGGTGACGCAGATCTATGCAGGCTTGCAGCAGGGTCGCGGGTATTCGCGCAGCGCTGCAGACGCGCTAGTACAATTCGAGCCAACCTCGAAGGCGAAGATCGGCGAGATGTACTTTGAGATCGGGTTCCTCGAGCTCACGCTCGGACAGGAGTTCTGCAACGGAATCCCGCTCGGATTCACCGTCGCGGGACAGCCGCAGTACACCGCGCCGCTCACCGACGCGGACGTATTCACTGCTGCCTCGGCTCGCTTGGACACGGCGCTTACGTACGTGAGTGGAGCAACGGATGCCGCCAGTGTTCAGGTAAGGAATGCTGCTCTTGTGGCGAAAGCACGCACTCTGGTCGATCAGGCCCAGTACGCCGCTGCAGCGGCCTTGGTCCCAGCCTCCGTGGTGCCAACGAAGTTCCAGTTCGTCGTCAACTATTCGAACACAACAGTTGACAACGAATGGTGGATCCTTGGACCCAGCGTCAAGCGCTACTCGTTGGGTGACAGCGTGGACGTCACAGGACCGGTGCTGAATGCACTTCCGTATCTTTCACTGATGGACCCACGCGTGCAGCTCGACAAGAGCGTGAGTGGGGTGCCGGGCCAGTTCAGTCAGGTCACCTTCAATTGGCCGTCGGTCCTGTCTGGCCGCGACGCACCGCTGACTATCGCTTCAGGTATCGATGCGCGGTTGATCGAAGCAGAGGCCAAGCTCCAGACCGGAGACTACGCGGGGATGTTGGCGATTCTCAACGCGCTTCGCGCTAGCCCGCAGACCCTTGGCACCTTCCCGGTGCCAGTTCTTCCGCCGCTGACGACCGTCCCTGCTACCAAGGACGACGCAATCAACTTGTTGTTCAGGGAGAAGGCGCTGTGGCAGTTCGGACGCGGTGTCCGAATGGACGATCTGCGTCGCCTGGTGCGGCAGTACGGGCGGCCGCAAGAGACGGTGTTCCCGTCGGGGGATTACTTCAGGGGCGGTAAGTACGGCACTCAGGTCGCCTTCCCGGTGCCAGATGCCGAGCGTAGCAACCCCATGTTCACCGGCTGCATAGATCGAAAGGCTTAACCGGCTTGTAGAGTTCGTAGAACGACAGAAGGGGCGCCTGATGGCGCCCCTTCTGTCGTTCTACACGCAATGTATTCGCGCGATGTGCTTCATCCGACGTGTTCACGCGCGTGAGGGCTCGCCCGGGCGACCGCCGGTCGCCACTATGATGGGCCCGGTGATACGGCGCGACGCAGCGCATCGAAGGGATGCGCCGGTTCCGACTTGGCCAAGGCGATCACTGCGGTGACTGTCCGCCTCAGGTCGTGGTTGTTGCGAGCCCAGAGCAACTCAAAGCTATCCAGCCCGCTGGCGTACACCCGGTGTGCCAGCACTGTCGCGTTGTCGAGCCGTACCCGTTCGGCGTACGTCGGTGCGATGGTCGATAATCGCGGTCCGACGCTGTCTATCAACTGACGCCGCGCGCGCTGGTACACCTCTGTACGCGCCGTCAACCTCGCTGCCCGATCGTCCGGGTGGGCCTTGAACGCCGAGTCGAGTGAGTGCGTGAGTCCGGCCCAGAAAGCGCCAAGCAGCTTGTCGTCGGCCCAGCGACCGTCCACCCGGGCCGCGGCGGCCGAGTCGCCGCGTGAGCGGAAGAAGGCAGCCGCTCCACGCGCGCCCACGAAGCTCGCGAAGGACTCGTTGAATGCTACCTGCCCCGCTGCATAGAACGTGTTGTGCGTGAGCTCGTGGATCACCGTGTTGGCCAGCTCCATCGATTCGGCCCGCAACGTGGTGTTGAGCAGCGGATCGTTGAAAAAGCCGAGCGTGCTGAATGCGTCCGAGG
>JBPCQO010000177.1:0-2782 GCA_050998035.1 Gemmatimonadaceae bacterium
GAGTCCGTTGCGCGGATTTGTCGTTTCCCAGAAATACGCGAAGGTGCGCCGTTGCAGCGTATCGAGGAACGCCGCGTCACGCGGTGCGATCGTGCGGCGCGTCGACGGCGCCGCGCGCGGCGGAGCCCGCCGTGCGGGGGCACACGCAACGCCACCGCCCAACACGGCCATAAGAGCACCGAACGTAAGCCGGGTCCATCTCCGATGACGCTGTCGGACGTGCACCACCTGAATGGAGCGCAGACGCGGCAGCACCGGCCAACCCGCACCGGCGCTGCCATCCTTGACGTCAGTAATCGTACGTCAACCCGAGCTGGAACCGGCGCGGATCGCTGATCGTGCACCCAGCCATTCCATAGTGCGTGTTGAGTACTGTGCTTCCGGCAGTCTTACCCGGATTGGCATATGTCTCATCGTAGCAACCGAGGTTCTGCGAGTTCAGCACGTTGAACACAGATCCCGTGACACCGAACTTGTTGCCGCCGAAGTCTGCGAAGTCTTTGCGCAACCGCAGATCGATATTCTTGTACCACGAGGCGCGCTCGCGCCCCAGGAATGTGCGCTGATTCCCCTGATTGTTCGGGAGCGGCGAGAATTGAGTCTTGAGAAAAGGCGTTCCCGACGCAAAGGTCGCAAGTCCGGTTAGCTGAATTCCGAACAGGTACGGGACGTCGGTGATCCCGTTGATGACGAACTGGTTGCGCCGGTCGTTAAGCGTCGGATGACGAGTGTTACCGTATGCATTCACCTGCGGAAAGCTGAACAGATCGTTTCCTTCCTGCTCCGCCCGAGCGAGTGTGTACGCGACGCCGCCGCCCCAGCCGTAGCCGCCGACATTCCGGTAAGGCCGCTGCAGCTGCAGCAGTAGCGCGTCGTACCATGTGCGCACGCTGTTGTTCCCAACAAGCACGTTCTGGTACGCCGGGATGTTCACCGAAACGCAACAGTCGTTCGTGGCAGGGTTGAGGCCCAGGTTGGCCCACTCAAAGCTGAACCCGTTGTAGCTGCGCGTGCCATTGTAGGCCAGCGATGCGTTGAAGCCGTTGAAGTCATGCCGTATCCCCACGCTCACCTGCTTCGACTCGGGCGGCCTCAGATCGTTCGGAACCAGATATACTTCCTGTGACGGAGGCTTTCCGCTCGTGACGAGCGAGTTGAGGCCCGCGCGGCTGAAATACGTGGTGTCCCACTTGAAGGTATTTGGAGCACCGCTCTGACTGAAGTTGATGAAGTAGTTGGGATGCTGCCGCCGATACGTTTCGTCCAGAGTGGCGTTGTAATTGGTACGGTCGTAGAAAATGCCGGCGCTCGCGAACACCGACGTCTTGCCAGCGTCGTCCAGTAAATACGACACGCCGAAGCGCGGCTGGACTCCACCCAGGAACAGCCCACGTTGGGTTCCGTTCGTGAAGTAGCGATTCGGGTCGACGTTGACGAAGAGCTTGCTGGCGTACGCGGTGACCGAGTCTCGCACGGCTTGCGGCGTCACATAGCTACGGTTGAACATTCCCGTCTCGACGTCCCACCGCACGCCCAGGTCGATGGTTAGGCGGTGGGTCGGGTTCCACGTGTCCTGAGCGTATGCGCCGAACTCGTTGTTGCTCTGCTTGACGTCGCCGTTCCCGAATCCGTACTGAGCCTGGACCGGAGTCTGGTAATTGTTACTCGAGTTGTAAACGAACGTCGGGTTCTCGTTCAACTGCTTGTTCAGATTGTAGCGCGCGAAGTCGTAGTTCCCACCGATCTTGATGATGTGATCGCCGCCCATGTGGAAATTCGTGTTTGTCCAGTCATCCCGCAGTGAAAGCCGGTTCTGGGTGAGTGCCTGGGCCGAGTTACCACCTCCCACCCGAAACTCACCGAACGATACCTGTTGCGGGGTGTTGAAGTCGAACGGATCCTGGTTCCAGAGATAATGCTGATAGCTCACCAGCGCTTCGTTGGTCCAGCCGCTCCCGAAAAGCGAGTGCCTCACACGGCCGGTGTACACGTTGTTCCGGTGGTTCTCACCGGCTGAGTACGCGGTGATCGCCTCGCCGAACTGGTTCCCGAATCCTCGGGTCTCATTTTCGTGCCGAATGTCACCCGATACCTCGAGCTGCTGCTTTTCACTCGGTATGTAGGTGATCTTCGCAAAGCCGAGGTTCTCACGAAACGCAGCTACGTGTGATGTATTGTTGAACGGTTGTACCGCGGCGGGAAAGGTGAGGGGCTTGCCGCCGAACACCGTCAGGCCTTGTCGGTCCTGATAATTGCCTTCATACGAGCCGAAGAAGAACAGCCGGTCGTGTATGATTGGCCCACCAGCGCTCAGTCCCGTCAGGTAGCGCTTGTAACTCGGCTTTGCCCCTGCGGCATGTGCGAAGCTGTCGATCGCTACAAAGTTCTGGTTCTGCAGATCGGCGAACGCGTTTCCATGCCACTCGTTGGTGCCTGATTTCGTTACCGCCGTGATGATCGCGCTCGACGCCTTCTGGTACTCGGCCCGGAAGTTGTTCGTGATGATCCGGAACTCCTGCACGGCATTGCGCGGGAAGGGATTTCCGCGGCTGGCATCCTGGCCTGCGATACCTCCCGAGATGATCTCGTTCTTGTAGCTCGCGCCGTCAACGAAAACGTTCACCTGCTCCGCTGGCTGGGCGCCACTGGCGAACGACTTGTTCGTCCCGTTGATCCTGTCAGGGTTGATCTGCACGCCCGGCGCGAGCTGTGCCAGATCAAGGAAGTTGCGACTCGGCGTGGGCAGGTTGTTGACCTGTGCCGGCGTGACGTTGGTACCGAC
>JBPCQO010000252.1:0-4209 GCA_050998035.1 Gemmatimonadaceae bacterium
GACGTCATGCCCCAGTGCGGGGAAGGCGGAAAGCATGGGTGAGGTCCTCATTGTTCGACAGGGCTTCAAAAATCCTCTTCACTCCGGCCTCCGTCGTGGCTTCTGGCCACGGCGGAGTTTTTGCGTCTGGAGGGCGCATGCCTCAAGTTACCGTCACGCGGCGCCTCAAGTTCAACGCTGCGCACCGTGTCAACAATCCGGCGCTGTCCGAAGAACGGAACCGTGAGATCTTCGGCAAGTGCAACAATGCGAACGGCCACGGGCACAATTATACGCTGGACGTATCCGTCGAGGGTGAGGTCGATCCGGACACAGGATACGTTATGGACCTTGGCAGACTGAAGGCGTTGGTCGAGCGTGAAGTTGTTGACGCGGTGGATCATCATAATCTCAACATCGACGTGCCTTTCATGCGTGGGGTGATTCCCACGGCCGAGAACATGGTGGTCGTGTTCTGGCGCATCCTCGAGCCAAACGTTGCACCCACCGTCCTCAAGCGGCTCGTTCTATGGGAAACCGATAACAACTATGTGGAATACAGCGGACACTGATCTCGCTCCGTCGCCGGAAGTTGCACCGGACATCGCCGCCGAATACGCGAGCCTGGTGCGACGGCAGCTGGAACTACTCGGCGAGGACCCGGACAGGGAGGGTGTCGTGAAGACACCCGAACGGGTCGCGCGGGCGATGGAGTTCATGACGCAGGGTTATCGTCAGGACGCACGCACCGTCATAGGCGATGCCCTGTTCGAGGAAGCACACAGCAACATGATCCTCGTCCGCGACATCGAGCTGTACTCGATGTGCGAGCATCATCTGCTGCCCTTCATCGGCAAAGCGCACATCGCTTACATCCCGGATGGCCAAATTGTAGGGCTCTCCAAGCTGGCGCGAGTTGTCGACGTATACGCTCGGCGCTTACAGGTGCAGGAGCGCCTCACCGAAGAGATCGCGCAGGCTCTCACGGACGTGCTCAAGCCGCGTGGTGTGGGCGTCGTCATCGAAGCTGCACACCTGTGCATGATGATGCGCGGCGTTCAGAAGCAGAACTCGACCACGGTGACGTCTGCGGTGAGGGGGACGTTTCGGGACGACCCGAAGACACGGGATGAATTTTTACGCCTCATCCAAACCGGTTCTTCGCATCGGTCGACTTTCTGACGATGGCGCCCGCTGCGCGATCCGCGCTGATCACAGGCGCATCGCGCGGCATTGGAGCGGCCATTGCACGTGCGCTCTCCGCGTCGGGTGTGCGTGTTGTACTGGTGGCGCGCACTGCCCACGCGATAGATGAGTTGGCTCAAGAACTGGGCGGTGGAGCGCTATCGCTGCCATGTGATCTCGCAAACGCAATGGCGGTAGGCGAACTGGCTGCGCGTGCCGAAAATGAACTTGGTGGCGCGCCCGACATCCTTGTGAACAATGCTGGCGTCTTCGATCTCGCGCCACTCGGAGGAATGTCGGAAGCGCTGTTTGTGAGTACTGTACAGACGAACCTCATCGCTCCATTCATTCTCATTCGTGCGTTCGCTGTTGGAATGCAGGCGCGTGGGAGTGGGCACATCGTCACGATCGGCTCCATCGCGGATCGGAGCGTCATGCCCGGTAACGGCGCATACTCGCCGGCCAAGTACGGGCTGCGCGCAATGCACGAGGTATTGCGACTGGAGTTGAGGGGAACGGGAGTTCGCGCGACGCTGGTGTCACCAGGGCCAGTGGACACGCACGTCTGGGACGCTCTGCTGGCGCAGGATCATGACGGCGTGCTCCCGTCGCGCGACGTGATGCTCTCGGCGCAGGCGGTCGCGGATGCGGTGATGTATGCAGTGTCGCAGCCCGCAGCTGTCAACATTGACGAGCTTCGACTGTCGCACGCGTAGCTCGCCTCTGAGAGTCACATCCGCATGTTCACTGCATGTTCATAGAGCTGATCGACTCCCTCCGCTGCACCAACGATCACGCCGATAGCTGGCTGGTCGCCTCGATCGTGCGCCGAGACGATCGGTTCGTAACGGAGGGGGAGCTCGGCTGCCCGATATGCCTGCGCGAGTATCCAATCGAACATGGTGTGGTATGGTTCGGTCCACGGGAGCAGCACGGTCCGTCAACGATAGCCGCTGACGACCCAACAATGATGGATATGTCCGGGCCCGAGGGAGCAGTTCGTATCGGCGCATTTCTCAATGTTGCCGAAGGCGCGGCGGTGCTGCTCGGCGGCACCTGGGCGCGCAGTGCGCACGCATTGTCGGAGCTGATCCCATTGCGGATCTTTGTTCTCAATTCGTCAGACCCAATCGACGAGTCGATGACCGTCGGCGTGGTGATGTCGAGTGAGGGGATACCGCTGGCGCCCGGAATGCTGCGCGGCGTCGCGCTCGATACAGCGACAGCCACTCCGGCCGCGCTCACGTCGGCGACCAAAGTTCTTGCTCCGGGTGGTCGCCTCGTGGCGCCTGCGGACGTAGCAATACCTGACGACGTCGCTGTTCTGGCGCGGGATGAAAACTTCTGGGTCGCTGAAAAGCGGCCCCCATTGATAAGCCTAGTACGCCGTTGAATCGTGCGCTGGTGCGGCATACAGGGCGTCTATCAGCGCTCTGTAGTGCTGTTCCACACTGCGTCGTTTGACCTTCAGCGTCGGCGTCAGCTCACCGCGTTCGAGCGATAGCTCAGTGGGGAGTAGGGCAACTTTTTTGGGAGTTTCGAAGTGGGCGAGGTCGCTCAGCGGGCCAAGCACTTCACGTTCCATCTTCTCGATGACTTCCGGAAGCCATATCAGCTGCGCCCGATCGCTCCACTCGATCCTCTTGTAGCTCGCCCACCGTTCCAACTGCTCGAAGTCAGGGACTACGAGAACGATGGGAAATCTGCGCTTGTCGCCGATGACCACCGCTTGCGACACGTACTTGTTCAACGCAATTCTGTTCTCTATCGGCTGCGGGGCGATGTTCTTTCCACCCGCGGTGACGATGAGATCCTTCTTGCGATCCGTTATGGAGAGAAAGCCATCGTGCAACTCTCCGATGTCGCCCGTGTGAAACCAACCGTCCGCGTCGATCGCATCCGCAGTTGCATCAGGCTTGTTGAAATAGCCCACCATGACATTTGGACCACGCGCCAGTATCTCCCCGTCCTCCGCAATGGCCACCGAAACTCCGGCGAGCGGAGTACCTACGGTTCCGATGCGAAATGCGTGTGGCGTGTTCACCGTGAGCACCGGGGACGTTTCGGTGAGCCCGTAGCCCTCCAGGATCATGAGACCGGCAGCGTAGAAAAACTTATTGATCTCAGGGGACAGCGGTGCGCCACCGGAGACAAAAAAACGCAGTCGACCACCGGTCCGTTGCTGCAGCTTCGAAAATACCAGCCGCTGAGCAAGTGTGTATTGGGCGCCGAGCGTGGCTGAAGGTTTGTCTCCGGCCAACTTCACGTTTGCCCACTCCTCACCAACCTTGCGCGCCCATGTGAAGATGCCGCGCTTGACCGTGCCGCCGGATGTCGCATTCTCGAGCACCCGCGCGTACATCTTTTCGTACAGGCGAGGTACCGAGACCATTATGGTGGGACGAACTTCGAGCATGTTCTGTGGAACGCTGTCGATGGTCTGGGCATAGGCTATCGACGTGCCAGTCGCGAACATGAGATAGTGGCCAGCCATCCGTTCAAAGATGTGCGACAGCGGCAAGAAGCTAAGCCCCACATCCGTCCCGCGGAAGTCCACCACTGCACGCGCGGCCGCGACGTTGGAAAAAATATTGTCGTGCGTGAGTGCCACGCCTTTGGGCTCGCCGGTGGTACCCGACGTGTAGATGAGCGTCGCCAGATCATTGGGCTTCACGCGCAATGCACCTGCGCGATGCTGCGCCGCCGCGTCGTCGCCGTCGTCCTGGGCGCCGAGACGCTCCAATTCCGCGAAGCTGAACTGCGCCTGATCGGACGCGAGCGCGTCGAAGCTGATCATGTGTTTCAGCGCGGGCAAACGATCGCGTACCGCACTGATCTTTGCCGCCTGTTCAGCGCTGGACACAAAGATCACTGTCGCACCGGAGTCGCGGAGAACGTACTCCACCTGTGCCGCGGGGAGAGTGGGGTATATGGAAACATCGGTGAGGCGTGCTGTCAGGCAGGCGAAGTCGGCGATCGCCCATTCCGGTCGATTCTCGGAGAGAATGGCGACTCTGTCACCAGGCTGCGCTCCCAACCCGGTGA
>JBPCQO010000044.1:0-22049 GCA_050998035.1 Gemmatimonadaceae bacterium
TGGCCCCACCATCGGCCCGACGCTCGGCGGCTGGTTGACGGACAACTACAGCTGGCCGTGGATATTCTATATCAACATCCCCGTGGGGATAGTCGCGGCGTTTATGATCGCGACGTATGTGGATGACGCACCGAATCAGAAGCGTGCTCCCAGGATCGACTACGTGGGGATCGCGTTGCTGATCGTGAGCGTTGGCTCGCTGCAGTATCTGCTGGAGCACGGCCAGCGCGATGACTGGTTTGACTCTCGCTTCATAACGACGCTGGCGGTGATCGGCGTGGTGGGCGGCATCCTGCTGGTCTGGCGCGAGCTAACGGCCGAGCATCCGGCCATAGACTTTCGCATCCTGAAACACAGGCAGATGTGGGTGGGAACGATCCTCGGCGTGGTGATGGGCGTCGGTCTCTACGCATCAGTCTTCACGCTCCCGATCTTTCTTCAGGGCGCGCTGCACATGACGGCAGAACAGACGGGCATCATCCTCCTTCCCGGTGCACTCGCCACCGCGGTATCGATGGGCATCGTTGGGCGACTGGTTGGCCGGGTCGATGCGCGGTTGCTCATCACGGCCGGCGCGCTGACGTTCGCCGTGGCGATGTGGAAGTTGTCCAAGATCACGGGTCTGAGTGGCCACGAAGACTTCTTCTGGCCGTTGATATTACGTGGCACGGGACTCGGTTTCATGTTCGTGCCGCTCACAACCATCACACTGGCCGAGCTGTCGCACGCGGAGCTGCCGCAGGGAACGGGGTTGTACAACTTCTTCCGGCAGCTGGGTGGCTCGTTCGGTATCGCGGTGATTGCGACGCTCCTGACGCACTACACGGTACAGTTCCGGGCCACTCTCGGCGAGAGTGTGCGCATGGGTGATCCAGTCACAATGAGACGCGTGAGCATGCTGACGCGCGGCTTCATCGCTCGAGGTGCAGATCCGTTCACAGCGCATCAGCGTGCACTTGCCATCGTGGATAACGCCATCACCGCACAGGCGAGCGTGATCGGATACGGGCGGGTGTACGTATTGAGTGCGATACTCATTCTCATTCTCATTCCACTGCTACTGCTTGTTCGTCAGACCAAGCCCGTAGCTGGTGGCGGTCACATGATCATGGAGTAGGGGAGGGGCGCGTCCCCTGGCCCGCATCATGATATCTTCATCGGACACACGATGCCTGATGCCGATTCGGACCCCCGAGTTTACTTCGCTGCGGAACGCACCATGCTCGCATGGCTGCGGACGGGCATCTCCGTGATGGCGTTCGGCTTTGTGGTGGCGCGGTTCGGGCTTTTTCTGCGAGTGCTGCAGGCACAGGGCGGCCCGGTCCAATCGTCCGGGTTCTCGCCATACCTGGGAGCGGCACTCGTTGCCCTTGGAGTGCTCGCGACCGGGGCGGGAGCGGTCCAGTTCCACCGGTTCTATCGAACGCGTTCACCCGCGGAACGCCCCGCCGGGTCGAGCCCGCGCGTGGTGCTCGCATTGAGTTGGGCGGTGGTGCTGATCGGGGCCGCGCTCGTTGTGGTGCTGGTCCGTTAGTAGCAGCATCGCAAGCACCTCGCGAGCACTCTTAGTTCGTGAGATGGCGAAGTATTGCTCAATCGGACAAACACAACCAAATCCACGATTTCCGCACAAGAAGCACTCGAACGCCGCCGGGAGGGCAACCGTCATTTCGTGTCTCACGTTGGGAGACGCGATACTCCGCTCAGTCATGCACGGTCACTCGAGTTGGCTGAGGAGGAGAAACCCTTCGCGATTGTTCTGGGTTGTCGGACGGCCCGAGTGCCGGCTGGTGGCCGAGTATGCGCTGGACACAGGAGTGGTCGATTTCTTTGACGGTGTGTAGCCGGGCGAATGCGAGATTATTCCCCCTTGTGCACTTCGGGATGAGCGCCTTACATTACCGACCGTGACCAACTACACCGCCGCCGCCGCATTTTATTTTAGCAGCTATTGGGGATTCCCCGGGAGCTGCCAGCGTGCGCGTGTATATCAGTAGCATGAAGTAGTGTGACTCACTGAGTACGGCCAACGTCTCCGCCAGCCCCCGATAACTTCGGGGGCTTTTTTGTTTTACCCACACGCCCTCTCCCATGAATTCCGCACATCCATACTCGCTCGTATCCAAACTCCAAAGGCCGCAGTCACTGGTCCACGTGAGCGCGGACTGCACGGTCGGAGGACGGGATCTCTGCGTGATTGCCGGTCCATGCTCCGTCGAAGGACGTACGATGCTGCTCGATACGGCGAGCGCCGTACGAGCCTCGGGTGCCGGCATGTTGCGCGGCGGTGCGTTCAAACCGCGTTCATCGCCGTACGCGTTTCAGGGACTCGGCGAAGCCGCACTCGATCTCTTGGCCGAGGCGCGAGTGCACACCGGCCTGCCGGTCGTGACAGAGGTCATGGATACGAGTCAGCTAGACTCCGTTGGGCGCGTTGCGGATGTCGTACAGATCGGCGCACGTAGCATGCAGAATTTTGTTCTGCTGCACGAAGTCGGTCGGCTCGGCAAGCCCGTGCTCCTGAAGCGAGGGCTCTCCTCGACGATCAAAGAGCTGCTCATGGCGGCAGAATACATAGTCGCGACTGGCAACACGCGCGTCATACTGTGCGAGCGCGGCATTCGCACGTACGAACCATCGACCCGGAACACGCTCGACATCGCCGCGATTCCGGTACTCAAGGCAGAGACGCATCTGCCCGTTATCGTGGATCCAAGCCACGCGGGAGGCCGTGCAGATCTGGTTGCACCGCTGGCGTGTGCGGCAATAGCCGCCGGAGCCGACGGGCTCATCATCGAAGTGCACCCGACACCCGCCGAAGCGAAGTCTGATGGGGAGCAGTCGCTCACCTTCTCGGCGTTCGGCGATCTGATGCGACGCATTGCACCCTTCGCGACCGCGGCTGGACGTTTCATTTCGACGCCGGAGGCTCTTCCCGGAAGCTCTTCGACAACCGTCAGTGACACCAACTCCAGTGTCTCGTTCCACCACGATCCTGCATCGTTCGATCGGAAGCGTGCCGTCAGCACACGGGTGGTCGCATCATGAACATCGATGCCCCATCAGCCCGTTCGCCGCATACGCGGCCCGTGGTCTCGTTTCAAGGGATGCGCGGCGCGTTCAGCGATGAAGCGATTGACTCCATATGGCGAGGATCCGCGACCCTTCTCCCGCTGCCTGGCTTCGCGGCAGCTGTCAGCGCCGTAGCAAACGGAGATGCAACGCATGCCGTCATTCCCGTTCACAACACGACGATCGGACCCATCACCGCGGGGTGTGACGCAATTGCCGGAATGGCCGACCTCGTGACCGTCGGCCAGATCACTGCGCCGATTCGGCTGTCTCTCCTTGCGCTGCCAGGCACCACGCTCGGATCCGTACGGCGGGTGTATAGCCACCCGGCTGCGCTCGCCCAGTGTAGCCGCTTTTTCGCAGAACGCCCCACGCTCGTGGCGGTCGAAGCATTCGACACGGCTGGCGCGGCCTTCGAGCTCGCCGCGCGGAACGAGCCCGGCGCTGCCGCACTTGCTCCGTTGAAAGCGGCAGGATTATACGGTCTCCAGGTTCTCGCGCAAGACGTTCAGGACCGTGATGACAACGCAACGCGCTTTGCGATCGTGATGCGCCGTCACGAGCAGAATGACCGATGCGAGCATCTGGACAACTGGTTGGTGGATCGGCTCCGCGACACTTCGGAATCCGGGTCCACAGATCCGCGAGCATCTCTCCACGCAATTCGCGGTGCCATTACGGTGCCCCATGACGACCTGTCGTGCATCTCACTTGCCACGCAACGGTTGCTCGGCGAGATGACTGCCGCGAACGGAATTTCGGCCAGTGATGTTGTGAGTGCGGTCTTCACGATGACACCCGATCTCCGCAGCATGTTTCCCGCAACAGCGGCACGCCAGCTTCCCGGCTGGGATCAAGTCCCGCTTCTGTGCGCGGCCGAGATCGATGTACCCAGCGCGCTTCCACATTGCATCAGGGCGCTCGTCCACGCATACAGTACTCGACCACGTGCCGAGATTCAGCACGCATATCTGGGCGACGCGCGAATTCTACGCCCCGACATCGCGCGTCCCGACATCGCTGCCATGGCGAGCACCCACGTCGACCTGAGCGAATGATGGCAATAGCAACGTCAGTTTCAGACCAGTTCGCATTCCACCAACTGGAGCTGCGCACGCAGGCATACACCGGTGCTGCCGGACCGCTGATGAACCTGAGCATCGGTAATCCGGACGGAGCAATGCCGCTCGTGGTAGCGAACGCGCTCAGTGACGCAGCGCGTGAACCGGACGTCTGCGGCTATCCCGCATTACGCGGCGATCCACGCTTCCTCGCCGCGGCGGCGGCCTATCTCAAGGACAGATTCGGGACGTCGTTCGACTCCGCGCGAGAGATTGTTGCGCTCCCCGGGACCAAGGAGGGAATCGCACAGTTCCTCTTCATGGCGTTGCAACCTGGTGACGTGGTGCTGATCCCAGACATTCACTACCCCGTGTATGCTCGCGCCGCTGCGGTCGCGCGTGCCGAAGTTGTGTTGCTTGAAACGCGCGCGGACAACGATTTCCTGCCGGACTGGTCGAGTGTACCGGCGGAACAGCTTCGACGTGCCCGGGCGATCATTCTCAACTATCCCAACAACCCCACGGGAACCGTAGCACCGCTCGCATTCTGGGAGCGGGCCGTTGCCTTCGCGCGCCGGAACAACCTCGTGTTGGTGAGTGATGCAGCGTACGCAGAGCTTGGATTCGGGGAGACACCGCCGCCAAGTGTGTTCAACATCGCCGGAGCGCGTGAAGTGGCAGTCGAGTTTCACTCACTCTCCAAGTCCTTCAACATGGCCGGCTTGAGACTCGGCTTCGTGGCTGCAGACACCAGGAAGCTGGAGCCATTCCTCGCCTTCCGCGCTGGCATTGTGCACGGGCCGCCCACGGCCATTCAACGTGCTGGAGCGCGCGCGGTGGCGGGGTACGCCGAGCTAACAGCGCCGACGCGCGCAAGGTACCGATCACGTCGCGACGTGACCGTCGCGGCATTGCGAGACGCGGGATGGGACGTGCGCGCGCCCGATGGCGGGATGTACGTCTGGTTCGCCGTACCCAATGCGGTCACTGACGCGGATGATTGGGAATGGACCGGCTCGCTGTTGTACGAGACGGGAATCGCACTGACACCCGGAAGCGCGTTCGGGCCCGGCGGTTCAGGCTTCGTTCGGCTGTCGCTCGTACGCGATGAGGCAACATTAGGCGAGGTGGCACGCCGAATCGGGGAGTACTCAGGGACGCGTTAGCGCCGCACGAAGGCGAGGAGTGGAGCGAAGTCACCATCGTCGGCTGCTCTGAGGGCCGCAAGGTAGTCCTTGCGCACGTCGGTCGCATGAACGAGATCGCCGCCGCCCCACAAGAGACGTGGCTGTCGTTCAGCGTGCAGGAGCGCGTCCGCCATAAGCCGTGACCAGCGGCCATTCCCATTCGGCCATGGTTGCACCAACACAAGTTGGTGGTGCAACCGCACCGCAATCTCATCGAGATCGTAGGCCCTTTCGGCGAGCAAGAACGCGGTGTCCGCGAGGCGGTCGCGGAGCGCAGTGCGTACTTGTCTTGCGGGGATGCCACCGTTCTTGCCGGTTCGCCTGTAGCTACCCGCCCAAGCCCAAGTCTGGTCGAACATATGGCGGTGCAGTTCCTCCGCGAAGTCAGATGTGAGGATGGTGGTCATCCGCCGCCGTCGGCGCGACATCGCCCATGCGGCGGCACGGGCGATGTTGAGCTGTTCCCAGGCGTTGAGTTCGGCCTGCGTATTGATGTGTGCGGGGAGGAGCCCCTCGGCCTCATCCGGATCGAGGGGCGTCGAACCTGGCGGACCGTTCTCCCAAGCGGGTGTGCTCGGCGGACTCACTCAGATCGTCTGTGCTCGGCGGTGAACCGTTGCTCAGTGCGCGGAATGACCTCGGTATCCCAGAGATGACGCGGTGTCTCCGCGAGCGCGGCCGCTCGTTCGGCAATCTGTGCTTCGAGGTCAACGGTGCGTACCGCCTGATCTTCGAGCGTCATCGTGTGCGCAACGCGGCGGATCCCCGCCGTGGCGACCTCACGGGCGCGTGTCTCGATCACCGCATCGAGTAGGTTATTCCCGGGCGCGGCTGCGGTCGGGTGTCGTGGCACGATGGCATAGACGAGATCGCAATCGAGCGCGTCGGCCGCCCGGCGGAGCGCGCCGAGGGAAATTGTACTGTCGCGCTCGCGTTGCTCAAGGCGGATGGCATTAGACGGCGCGATACCAAGTCGCGTGGCGAACTGCCGGATCGTCATGTCGAGCGCCTCTCGGATGGCCGCAATCCAGCCGTTGGGTGGCGGCGCTGCAATCTTACTGTAGTTGGCGAAGCCCTCGGAAAGCTGCCGGCGGGCAAGGCGCTTGAAGCTGGCATCCATGGCAGGTCCGGTTGAGTGGATATTTGTTGCTCTCTAACGCAACAGACATATAGCCTTTGATGCCATATAGCGCAACAGTATGGCTATAAATGTTGCCGTGTAGAGCAACAAGGCGAGGTTAGTTCTTTGCTCCACACGGCTCACTTTATCCCGAGCTCACCTGAAGCCACACGAGGTCTGGAGCGAGCAGGACTCGGGACTAAGCGACTCCACGCCGCTTCACGCGCCTGCCTCCACAGTCGGTACGAATCCCTTCGCCTACGTTGATTCCGCCGTCGTTCGATCCCGCACGTAGTCGGAAGCCTCGGTCGCATCCGTCCCGGCCGCGACGCCGAGCACTTTGAACACGACACTCAGCACGAGTGTGATAGCCAGGTTCGCGAGGAAGGCGTAAAACGCCGTGTACCCCGGCACCAGCTTTCCGCCGAGATGCAGAGGAAAAATCGAGGTGAAGTGCTGCGACGCCGCCATCGCGGTTCCGCTGACCATGCCGACGGCCCATCCAACCAACAACGCCCAGCGGTGGAACCATCGTGTGTAGAGCCCGAACACGATCGCCGGGAATGTTTGCAGGATCCAGACGCCGCCCAGGAGCTGGAAGTTTATCGCTTCCTGTCTGGCGTTCTGCAGCAGAAGGATAAAGGCCAGTGCGCCAAACTTGACGAGCAGCGAGGCGATCTTCGCCATGCGCGCCTCCTCTCGCGGCGTCGCATCCGGCCGGAAGTATTCACGGTAGATGTTGCGTGTGAAGAGATTGGCCGTGGCGATTGACATGATCGCCGCGGGTACGAGCGCGCCGATCGCGATGGCCGCAAATGCGACGCCCGCGAACCACGGCGGGAACATGAGATTGAACAGCGCCGGCACTGCGTACTGCGCGCCATACTTCGCGTCCGGTTTGATCCCCGCCGCGAGGGCCATGAAACCGAGCAGCGCGATGAGTCCGAGCAGGAAGCTGTAGGCCGGGAGGAAGGCCGCGTTGCGCTTGATCACCGTGCGACTGTTGCTGCTCAGGACGCCGGTGATGGAGTGCGGATACAGAAAGAGTGCGAGCGCCGATCCGAGCGCCAGCGTCGCGTACGATCCGTACTGCGCTGGCGCGAGAATCAGCTTCTTGCTCGGTACCGCCGCGAAGATCCGCCCGTATCCGCCCAGCTTCGCGGGAATGATTATCACCGCCGCGATCACCACGATGAAGATGAGCGCGTCCTTCACCAGTGCGATCATTGCCGGCGCGCGCAGCCCGCTGGAATAGGTATATGCCGCCAGGATTATGAACGCGATGATGAGCGGGAGATCGCCCGCGAGACCTGACCCTCCGATCCCTACCGCTGCAAGGACCACCTGTATCCCGACCAGTTGGAGCGCTATGTACGGCAGAGTCGCAAGGATACCCGACACGGCAACCGCCAGTGCCAGCGTGCTGCTTCCGTAACGCCCACGCACGAAATCCGCCGGGGTCACGTAGCCGTGTGTCCGCGATACGGACCAGAGCCGCGGCATCGTGACGTACACGAAAGGGTAGGTGATGATCGTGTACGGGACGGCGAAGAAGCCGATGGCGCCCGCGCTGAACACAAGCGCCGGCACCGCTACGAATGTGTAGGCGGTATACAGGTCGCCGCCGAGCAGGAACCAGGTGACGACGGTCCCGAACCGTCCACCGGCCAACCCCCATTCGTGCAGCAGATCCATGTCGCCGCGCCGCCAGCGCGCGGAAAAGAATCCGAGCGCCGTAACCAGCGCAAAGAGCACGACCATCACCACCAACGCCGGGACGTTCACGATCTGTCCATGACGTAGACGATGATCGTGATTGCGGCGCTGATGGCGATCCAGAGGAACTGGTACCAGTAGAAGAAGGGAATGCCCCAGAGCTCCGGCGTCACGGACGCGTATGTGGAAACCCACAGCGTCCCGATGAACGGGATGAGGAGCAGCAGGAGCATCCAGCGCCGCCGCCCACCGCGTCCCGAACTCGTGCTGGGCTGATTCTTCGCGTCCATGTCGGCCCTCCTTAGGGGCAGCGCGATGCCTTCTGAAACCAATATTGGTCATCCGGCGAGACTGCTGACAGTGGAACGCGCCGGTATAAACTGAGTTCACGTCGTATCAGGTGCTGCAACTTCTCAACCGATATCCAATGTATAAGGCACAACCCGTCGATCGTGCTCCGTACGGGGCATGACACGCAAAGCCGAGCTATTGCACGATTATACGTTAAGTATAATTTGTAGAAATAGTACAACGACGCGCGATAGTCAGGGAAATCCCGGCTGGTGACGTCATCCAAGAGGCAGCGTAGAGTGATCCGTGTGCAGGCAAGTCAAGCGCGAGAAAGATTTTCCGAAATTCTTAACGAAGTGTCTTACGGGCACGAGCGCATGATGCTGCAGCGTCATGGGAAGGATGTTCCTGCAATGATTTCTGCCGATGATCTCAAGCGCTTCGAGGAGTTAGAGGACCGAGCCGATCTACTGGAGATGGAGAACGTGCTCAGCAAGGGCGAGACGGCGATTCCCTGGGAACAGGCCAGAGCAGAGCTCGGCCTGAAGTAGCAAGGTCAGAATCCGGAAGATCTCCTATCAGGAAGAACTTCATGGCGTACCAGATTCTGATCGACCCGGCCGCAGTGCGAGAATTAAAGAAATTCGCTCTGAGAGTGCGGCGCTCTGTGGCCGAGGCGATCAACGCGCTCGCTGAGAATCCTCGACCACTGGGTTCACGAAAGTTGGCGGGGAGCACGAACGGATATCGTATTCGCGTCGGTGATTATCGCATTTCATACCACATCGCAGACAAGGTGCTTCATGTCCTCATTGTGAAAGTCGGCAACCGTAAAGGCGTGTATCGCTAGCCAATCGGCAGAACGTGGCGACTGGCCTGGCGCCGGTCCGGCTGAGTGAGCCAGCGCACGCTGCACGGTATAAGCACTCGCCGGGTTGGGATCGGGGGTTGCTGATTACCAGGTGCAGATGGTGGCATGCGTGATGCGCGCCTCACATGCGCACTGCTCAATCCCCAACTCAATTCCTGATGATCAGACGACAGTTCACCCGCCGCGAGTGGCTGGCCGCAACGGCCGCGGCAGCGGCGGCCGGCACCACGCGCCACCTCTGGGCTCAGGCGGGCGCGACGTCGGCGGGGCCACAGCTGCTTGGTGGGCTGGTGGTGCGGAACACGCGCCCGCTGGACGCCGAGGCACCACTCGGTGCTCTCGAGTCGTGGCAGACCGCACCTGAGCACTTCTTCGTCCGCAGCCACTTCGGACCGCCGCAATCACTGCCGTTGCAATGGACGTTGACGGTTGATGGCGAGGTGAACCGCCCGTACACGGTTTCGCTGGACGACATCCGCGGGATGCCCGCGCAGACCCATGCAGTGACGCTCGAGTGCGCCGGCAACGGGCGTGGTGTCTTCATGCTCCCCAAGACGTCGGGCGTGCAGTGGGGTCACGGCGGCGTCAGCAACGCGACGTGGACCGGTGTGCCGTTGAGTGCGTTGATTGAGCGGGCAGCTCCCAAGGCTACCGCGCAGCACTTCTGGATGGAGGCGGTGGACCATGCGCCACTCCCCACGGTTCCCAGGTTCCTACGTAGCATTCCGCGCGATGTGGCACTGGGCGATGCGTTCGTCGCATTCGAGATGAACGGTCGGCCGATTCCGCTGCTGCACGGCGGACCACTGCGCCTGATAGTGCCGGGATGGTTCGGAATGGCGTCAACCAAGTGGCTTACCCATGTGCATGCACGGCCGCGGGTGTCGGATAACTATTTCATGGCGCACGGATATCGCTACGGCGATCAAAGTCCAGTGGAGCAGATGAAGGTCAAGTCGGTGATCGCCACGCCGCTGACGGATGTGCATGTGAAGAGTGGCGAGATTACGCTCAAAGGACAGGCCTGGAGTGGCGCAAAGTCTGGTGGCATCCGCGCGGTGGATGTCTCGCTCGACGCTGGACGCACGTGGCGCTCCGCGCGCTTGGTCGGTTCCAATCAACCCGGAGCGTGGCGCAGTTGGGATCTTCCGGTGCATCTCACTGCGCGGGGTCCACAATCGGCGATGGCGCGCGCTACGGACGTCTCAGGCGCGGTCCAGCCGCTCGCCGCATCATCGAACCCCGGTGGCTACGGCAATAATTCGATTCAGGAAATCAGCTTTGTCGTCGCATAACGCCATGAGCGCAATAAACATTCGGCAGTCGCTTGTCATGGTGTTCGCGGTCGGTGCTGCCGCCGCACTAGCGGCATGTGGGCACGACGGCGGTAGCCAAGCCGCATCGGATTCCTCCAGTGTGCATGCAACGGCCAGCGCAGGAGCGGTAGACTCCACTTCAATTCAACCGATGGGGCCATCTGCATCCGCGAGCGAAGCGGCGCGATTGGCGCCACCGCCGACAGTAACGCTGGTGACGGCGCTGGGAGCGGCAGAGCAGGATGCGATGGACGGTCTTCCCGCGGGCGGCGGGCGCGAACTGGTACTCGGCAACTGTCTCGTCTGCCACGCTGCATCAATGATCGAGCAGCAGCACAAGGACAGCGTTGGGTGGAACAAGACGGTGTCGCAGATGATGGAGTGGGGCGCGCCCGTTCAGGCGTCGCAGAAGCCGGCACTGATCGCATATCTGGCGCAGCACTTTCCCGCACGCGCGGCAGGACCTCCAGCGCGGCCGGTGCCCTGAAGGCGGCGACGTGCACGAGCCGTGCCTACCCAGGCCGCGCTACTCGCCGGTTCTGGGCATCGACCGGGCGACAAGTACCGCGGCGACCAAATCTGCGGTGACGTTCGTGAGTGTGCGGAACATGTCCGGAATCGTGTCCACGGCGAGCAGTATCCCTATTCCCTCGGCCGGTATCGACACACCCGCGAGTACCGGCACCATGATGAGGAGCACACCGCCGGGAATACCGGGTACGCTGAAGCTGAGCAGAACGGCCGACACCGTAATCGAGATTAGCTGGGCCGGTGTTATGGGAATCGCGTACAGCCGTGCAAGGAAGAGTGTACCAGTCACAATCGCGATCGTGGCGCCCAGCTTGAACGTTGAGACCGCGAGCGGCAACAGGAAAGCCGTGACTGCCGCGGGAAGCGCGAGCCCCGTATCGCCGTCCTTACCGGCTTCAGCAGCCTCGATCATCGCCGGAAGCGCCGCAAGCGACGAGCGGGAGCTGAAGGCCACTACCTGCGCACGAGCAATGGCGCGCGTGAACCGGATGAGTGGTATTTCTCCCAGGAGCACAGCAAGCGCGTACAGCGCGCAAAGGAAGGCGAGGCACGCCGCCGCTACGACAACTATCAAGGCTAAGATCACCCGAGCGCTACCCAGCCCGGTACGTGCCCCCAAGCCATAGGCGAGCGCGAACACGCCGGCCGGCGCGGTCCAGAGCACCCACCTGACTAACTCGAGCATCGCATCGGCAACGCCACGGAAGAAGCCTACGACGTGCGCGCGCGGCTCAGGTGCCAGTCGTGCGGTTGCCACCGCAAAGGCGACCGTAAACACGACCAGGGGCAGGAGTGTACCGCCGGCTGCAGCAGCCACCGGGTTGAGGGGAATGAGTGCCTCTATCCATTCCCAGAATCCGGACATCTCCGGTGGTGCGTTCAAGCGCTGTGGTGCCGCGCTCACGAGCGCTCCTGCCGACGCGGAAGTCACATGGAGCAGCGTCAGCAGTGTGGGCGTGACGAGCGCGACGAGCGTACCGCCTGCGACAAGCAATGCGAGAAAGACGAAGAGTGCCCGTGCTCCGAGCCGGCCGAGGGCACGCGCATCCGTCAGGGACGTGATCCCGGTAATAAGCAGTGCAACGACGAGCGGCACGACGAGCGCACTGATGGTCTTCACCCAAACGGTGCCGAGTGGGGCAATGTAGGGCGCGCCCCATGGCACGGCTGCGCCGCTGCCTAGGCCTGCGACGAATGCGAGCAGAATGACGGTGGCGGGCGACACACGCCACCGTGCGCGTATCTGCGGCACCTCGTGGTCACCGTCTGTAGAATACTCTGGCACGAAGTTGCAATTTACATCGCGATGACAGCGGGCTGGCGTGTACTTGGACCACCCTGGGGACACGGTCTATGCGAGGGCGGTATCATCCCTGCACCAGCTCTCACGGCTGCCACTGCAATGTTGCTGTTGTGGGCGGCGAAGTCAGCAATCTGGTTGTTGTTCCCGACTCCGAGGCGTGGCCATAGGTTGGCTGGCGACCATGTGACCGAGTACGACACCAGTCACGCAGACCACCACAGCTTCCCCGCCACGAGCACCAGAAAGACTGAGAACGCCCGCTGCAGCTGACTGGACGAAACGTGCTGGACGAGCTTGGCGCCGAACCAGACGCCTACTGTCAGGCCAAGTGCGATCCACAGCGCCGCGGCAAGGTTGAGATGTCCGCCGCGGTAGTACTCCCATGCACCCAGAGCTCCCACAGGAAGCAACAAGGCGGCTAGAGACGTTCCGGTAGCCGTTTTGGCTGGCATCTGAGCCAGGAATAGTAGGGCAGGTACGATGACGATGCCGCCGCCAAGACCGAAGGTTCCTGATAGCACGCCTGCCGCCAGGCCAATGCCGAGAAATAAGAGTGTCACTTCGCGCCTTCGCGGCCGACACCGCGTTGCGCGCGGCAATATTTGCTAGCATCCGCTGGCATTTGCTTGAGGATTGGCGTGGGTCCCTTGGGACGGGTTACGATGAATATATAAATATATAACTATATACGACTATAAGCAACCTATATACAACCATATGTGGTGCTTTGATCGTAGATTCGCGGTCATGAGTGACAATCCAATGGCGCGCGCAGACTGCCTGGCGTGCACAATCAGTGTGGGAGCCATGGCCGAAGTGCGCCGTACGTCCACGTGCCCGCAACCGCACTCAGCAGTGCCACTGCTACCACGCCAACGCCGTTGCCCACCAGTGCGAAGAGCGGGCCCGGGCACGCGCCCACCATCGCCCACCCTACACCGAACAGCGTACCGCCGAGCCAGTAGCGTGTACCGTGGCCCATCGCCTTGGCTGGAATCACGATGCGTTCTCCATCCAGCGACACCAGCCCCCGCCGTTTTATCACCTGCAGTGAAAGCGCCGCCACAACCACTGCGGAGCCGATGATCCCGTACATGTGAAATGACTGGAACCGGAACATCTCCTGAATGCGGAACCAGGATATCACCTCCGACTTCGTTATCACTATTCCGAACAGCACGCCAAGAGCCAGATAGATGATGAGGCTGCGCGGTGCGGACCGCCGCACGTACGTGGCATACTGATCGGTCTCCGGTGTGCGCATTTGGCCAGACATGTGGTCAGAGTGCCAGTACGTGGGGCAGGATCAGCCACGTGCAGACCAGTCCACCAGCAAAGAAACCGAGCACGGCCACCAGCGAAGGAATCTGTAGGTTGGCGAGGCCACTGATTGCGTGACCGGAGGTGCATCCGCCAGCGTATGCGGTTCCGAAGCCAACAAGGAAGCCGCCCACCACGATGATCAGGACGCCGGGAGCAGTTCGTAGCGCACTCCAACTGAAGATCTGGCGCGGGACCAACCCGCTGAAATCGTGGATGCCGAGCGCCGCCAGGCTTATGCGTGTCGCGTGAGAGATGTGAACGTCGCTTCCACCGCTCAGGAAACGACCCGCGACCGCTCCGCCGATCACGATGCCCACGGCGAACGCCAGGTTCCACGCACCCGCGCGGCGCCAGTCGTAGCGAAAGAAGTCGACGCGCGCAGGCATGGTCGCCGCACAGAGATGGCGCAGGTTACTGGAAATTCCGAGCAGCTTGTTACCGGCGATCAGAAGCGCCGGTGAAAACAGGCCGATGAGAGGCCCCGCGACGTACCAGGGCCAGGGTTGGGACAGCAGATGCCGGACGTCGTGCTGCATGGCGGTTGCTACACGGAGTTGTAACAAGGGGGCGAGCGTGGACGGGCGATAAATCGTCCCCCACGCTGGAGTGCATAACTGTAATAGTATATAGTAGCGGAATGCCGTGAATGCAACGCACTGTCCACTCAGATTGCCATCATTGGCATCTCGAAGCGGCAGGGTGGACACCATGTCGACCGGAGTGCGCCACTCCGACATCAGCGCGCCAGGAGCTTTGAGCGAGCCTTCATCTCCGACTCCAGTCGGACGCACATTACGTCACACAACTGAAATACATTTCGATCGGCAAGGTTGTAGAACACGAACAGTCCCTCCTTGCGCCGGCCCACGAACCCCATGGTGTGAAGCACCTGAAGGTGCTTGGACACGTTCGCCTGGCCGAGGCCCGTCTCTTCGACGAGCTCGGTCACCGTCATCTCGCCGGAGCGAAGACAGTTCAATATCTGAAGCCGCGCAGGTTCTGCGAGAGCCTTGAACCGCTCCGCTATCATGACGAGGACCTCGGGCGTAAGGGGAAGTTTACCCAATGCGATCTCCCGGTAGTGAGTTGATATGTCTATGTAGCAATATGGTTATGCGTCGCTGGCACGCAATCCTTTCGCGAGCCGTGCGCGATCAATCCTCGCCTGCGGGGCGCTCCACCGTATTGCCGGTCTCCTGCCAGCCGGCGAAGCCGCCCGCGAGATTCATCACGTCTACCAACCCCCAAGCACGCAGCAAGCTTGCCGCAATCGCGGAGCGCCCTCCGCTCTGGCACTGCACGACGACGGGTTTGTCGCGCGGAATCTCATCCAGCCGCTCACCGAGATGCGCGAGGGGAATGTTGTTGGCCCCAGGCAGATGCCCTGCTATCCACTCGGAGTGGGAGCGCACGTCTATGACGTTCACGCTGCCGTGCTCCAGCTGCGTCGCAAGTTGTGCGGCGCTGACCTGCGGGATCGATGCTCGCTCGGACTCGCCGCTTCCAGGTGTCCACACTCCCCCCACGCCGGCGCGGAAATATCCACGCACCCGATCGAAACCGATCATTGTGAGGTCACGCACCGCATCGCATACAGCTCCATCGACGCCATCCGCTTCTCCACCACTGATCAGGTACAAGTCCCGATCGTACGGAACGAGCCATCCCGCCCAAGTCGTGAAGCTCTTGTTGAGCGGAATGTTGATGGTGCCGGGGATGTATCCCGCCGCGTAGTCCGCGGCAGGGCGCGTGTCCAGCACCATGGCGCCACTCTCGAGTAGTTGCTCGAGCCGGGTGAGCGGCAGCAGTTCCGGCCGCGTGATGCTGCCCAGAATGCCCGGTCCCTCCTTGTTGATCCGCTTCATCTCGGCGAAGTACGTGGGTGGCTCCGGCTGGCCGGCGAGCACTGCACGTACAAACTCGTCCTCGTCGTGGATCGAAAGCGCCCAGTTCGTCATTCTCTCATACCCCACGGTGGAGAACGGGACCGCGCCGAGGGACTTGCCGCAGGCGGAGCCGGCGCCGTGCCCGGGCCAGACCTGGACGTAATCGGGGAGCTGTTTGAACCGCTGCACGCTCTGGAAGAGTGTACGAGCCGCTGTCTCCATGGTTCCCGTCTGCTTCGCCGCTCGCTCCAGTAGGTCAGGGCGCCCCACATCACCGACAAAGACGAAATCGCCGGTGATCATGCCCATCGGCCTGTCGGTAGCAGGCGTGTCTGTCACCAGGAAGCTGAGGTGCTCTGGCGTGTGGCCCGGCGTATGGAGAACATCAAACCTGAGATTCCCAACCATGAACTTGTCGCCGTCGTGCAGAAGCTTGGCACCCGCGGCCGACGCAAAGGCGTATTTCCAGTCGCCGTCGCCGTCGCCCGACAGTAGCAGTTGCGCCCCCGCTCGCTGCGCCAGCTCGCGGCTGCCGGAGACGAAATCGGCATGAATGTGCGTCTCCGTCACGTGACTGACCCGCATCCCCTCCTCGGCTGCCGCGCGAATGTACCGCTCCGCGTCCCGGTTGGGATCGATTATTATCGCTTCCCCCGTCGCAGCACATCCTATCAGATAGCTCGCCTGCGCGAGATTGGTGTCGTAGAATCTCTTGAGTAGCATGGGTGGCCTCGTGTCGGATACAGAGAGCGGTGACGTGCCGTTGCTGACGCTGTGGGTGACGTGCCGTACTAGCATCACTATGTCGATATATAGTAGTATACTAAACCATTTAGGCGGCGGGAGGAAGTACGTGGATCGAAAGGCATACTGAGAGGGGATGTCCACGTCCCGGGAATTCCATGCGATGAGTTGGTGTCAACAGCATCCGGCGCGTTCGCTCCAGCTCATCGAAGATGCGGGCGTCGGACACTGCCAGCGCATCCGTACGATATATCGCACGACCGGGCAGTGTTCCATCTCCTCACCGAGCGACAGGATCGCGAGCGCTACGTCGCGACTGCTGCCTTGCGCCGCGGCGGCTCGGCGCCCTTACGCGGATAGGGGGCACATCCGCGTTCCGTCCTGCGGGATAGACTGAACGTTGTCCCATCCGTAAACTTCCTCAAACTGCATTAAACTGCCTCCATCGCATGGACGATTGGTATTGCCACCTCCAACGCGCAGAGCACACGCAGTACATACCTCCACCAGAATCAGCATGCCCACAGCTCTGAATCGGCTAGTCGTGATCTGTTCGCTCATTGGTGCGTCCGCCACATCCCTGGCCGTGCCCTTATCCGCGCAGACGGGCACACGCCCCACCGCTTCGCCGTCCGATTCAGCCAACGATCCGATCAGTACCATGGTCGGACGGCTCGACCTGCAACGATACAAGGCCACGATCAAGGGACTGACAAAGTTCGGCGATCGCCGGCAGGGGACGGCCCGCAACCGCGCTGCAGTGGACTGGATCGAGGCGCAGCTAAAGAGCTATGGCTGCACACCGACAGCGCGGATCACGTATGATTTCCAGCCGCCCGCACCAAGGACGCCACCTTCAGCCGCCGCTCTTGCAGCGGCGCTCGCTCGCCGCAACGGCAGCGAGGGGTCGGGCGGTTCTCGCATACGCGGCAACCGTATGCCGATCGGCGTAAATACCGACTCGCTTGCCCAGCCGAACGCGACGCTCCGCGCACTGGACACGCCGCCGAGTGTTCCGGGTGAGCGCCAGGAAGTGTACTGCACCAAGGTGGGGACCACCCACCCGGGCGAGATGTACATCGTCGGCGGACACATGGACGGAATCGGCTGGGGTGAGGCCGCCAACGACGATGGATCGGGCACGGCACTCGTGATGGAGCTCGCACGCGTGTTCAGCGCGCCTGACGTGCACACCGATCGGTCGATTCGCTTCGTCCTGTGGAACAACGAGGAGACGGGGCTCAACGGCGCGCGTGCCTATGTCGCCCAACGACAGGCGCTGCAGGGAAAGGAAGACCCGGCCGGGTCGGGCAAGTATCCCGAGCCGAAGTGGCTGGGGATGATTCAGCACGACATGATGATGTTCGACCATGGAATGCCTAAGCCCGACAGTACGATGAGCAAGGTCCAACGGCCTGAAGCCGACGTGAACATCGAGTTTCAATCCGCGTCGAAGTTTGCGGCCGGCGCGCAGAGTCTGGCGTGGGCTTTCGAGAGCGCCAACGAGAAGTACGCGACCGACTATCCGGCCTCGGTCGGACCCCACATGACCAACACCGACTCGGCCCCATTCCAGGATCTGATTCCGGCGATCAGCCTTCGTGAGAACGAACGGGGCGCGCAGATCGGGGGAGGGTGGGACCCGCAGTGGCATCAGCCGACGGATCTCTTCTCAACCTATTCAGACGCCGATTTCCGACTTGGCCTGAACGCCGCACAGACCACCCTCGGCGCAGTGGCGAAGCTAGCGGGCGCGAGTTTGACGCGGTGAGGTAGGCCGGTGCCTTTGTTTTCGTGACGCACATCATTGTGATGAACAGCGACGCCTGATGGAACAGTTACCGAGGTTGTATCAGGCGAGCATGTCGCGCACGAGTGGGATCACCCTGCTGCCGTAGAGCTCGATGCTGCGCATGAGCTTCTCGTGCGACAACGTACCAGCGCTGTACTTCATGTCGAAGCGAGAGATCCCGAGAGCGTTCGCAGTCGCGGCAATCTTGCGGGCGACTGTCTCGGGCGATCCCACGTACTGAGATCCGCGCTCAACTTCCATGTCGAATTCCGCGCGACCCGCCGGACCCCACCCGCGTTCGCCGCCGATCCGGTCGCGCATCCGCTTGTAACCCGGCCAGAGCTCTTCGCTTGCCTGCTCATCAGTATCCGCGACGTAGCCCGGCGAGTGAACGCCGATCGGCAGCGCGGGCTTGCCGAGTTCCCCGAGCGAGTGATTGTACAACTCGACATATGGCGCGAACCGTGTTGGATTGCCGCCGATGATGGCCAGCATCATGGGCATGCCATAGCGCGCCGCGCGGACGACAGACTCCGGGCTCCCTCCCACCCCGATCCAGGTCTTGAGCGAGCCGGACTCGATCCTGGGGAACACGCGTTGCCGGGTCAGCGACGCGCGCGTATTCCCCTGCCACGTCACGGTTTCCTGCGTAATCAGCGCGGCGAAGAGATCTAGCTTCTCCTCGAATAATTCCTCGTACTGATTGAGATCGTAGCCAAACAGCGGAAACGATTCCGTGAACGATCCGCGCCCGAGAATGACCTCGGCTCGTCCGTTCGATACCGCGTCCAGCGTGGCGAAGCGTTGGAACACGCGAACCGGATCATCCGAGCTTAGCACAGTGACGGCCGAACCCAGACGGATACGGCTCGTGCGTCCCGCGATTGCTGCGAGCACAACCTCGGGCGAGGACACGGCGAAGTCATCGCGGTGGTGCTCGCCCAAGCCGATGAAGTCAACGCCAAGCTCATCGGCGAGCACTGCCTCGTCGATGACGTTCCGGATCACCTGCGCGTGTGATAGCAGAACCCCGTCGGCATCCGCGGTGACGTCACCGAAAGTGTCCAGTCCGAGTTCGAGAGCCTGTGACATACGGTGCTCGCTGTTCACGTGGGATCATCCAGCATGCGCTTCGTTCGGCGTGAGGGGTGAGAAGACGTGTGAAGTTATCAGGGAACAGGGCCGTTGCGGAGCGACGCCCCTAGCCCGGTGAGGAAGGCGCATGTGCTCGTGGCGTTGTAACATCTTGCGCTGGCCCAGCTTTATCAGAACGATCATGCCTGAGAACTCATGCCACGACCGTCGTCCACTTATATCAGCCTCCTGACTCCGCGCGAGCAGGTGAATCCGTAGGGATCGGCGGGCTATACGACCGGTACGTGGACGCCTTGTTCCGCACCGCCGCAGCCCCGGTTGCGTTCGCCCAGTGTTGGATGTATATACAAGTATATCCACGCAAGAGCATGTATGCCAATCGCGCGTGGTCGAACCTTTCGCAGCGGGAACAGCGAGGCGCTTCGCCTCCCCAAGGACGTGGCGTTCGGCGATAATGTCGAGCTCGTGATGGTCCGGTCAGGAGACGTGCTGACGATCTATCCTGCGGCCAACACGATCGCGAACATGATCGCCCGGCTGCAAACGCTCCCGGCGCCGCCGTCGATCGAGTCCCGGGACGAAGAAGAGCTCCCCGAGCGGTCAGGCCTGTAGCTGGTGGCCTTCCTTCTGGACACGAACGTCGCGATTCATCTGCGCGACGGTGATGCGGCGGTGATCGAGCGCGTCGCGCTGCTCGATAGCGCAGTGATCATGTCGATTGTCACGCGCGTGGAGCTCGAGGGCGGGGTGTACCGGGAGCCGACGTATGCGCATCTGCGGCGTGAACGGCTCGATGCCATGCTTACAGCGATCCCGACCCTTGCCTTCGACGATGCGGCGGCCGACGCGTACGGCGGGATTGTCGCACGCGCGGGGTACTCGCGACAGAAATTGCTCGACCGCATGATCGCCGCACAGGCGCTCGTACATCGCGCCACACTGGTGACATTGAACGCTTCCGACTTCGCTGACGTGGTAGGGCTCGATCTCCTCGGTTGGTAATGGGCGCTGCGGCAATTTCGTTCGCCGCGGCCGGCTCTCTGTGCAACGGCTTTCCAGGGCCAGCGAGGTTTTCAAGTGGCGAGGTCATCGTCTCCGCCAATCAGCAAGATTTTCGGATTGGCGAGCACCTTTGTAAGGAACGCGTTGTGCCGCTCGACGCGGCGCGCCAACTCATTCCGTGTGTAAATCGTGGGACTTACGGGTCGGCCCAGGCGGCGCCCCGTATCCTCAAGCGCAGCATACAGGTCGGGATACGCGCGTGTGTCACTGACAACCATCAGATCAACATCGCTTGTCGCTGTGTCTTCGCGTTTTGCGAGCGAGCCATAGACGAACGCGGCACGAATGCCGGATGCGAGCGGCGCTAGCGCGGAGCGTAGTAAGATTAGCTGACTCAGCCGCAGTAGACCCCGAGCTCGAGCTTCGCCGAATGGATGTCGACACCTTCGACGTGGCGGTGGAGGAGATCGCGCGCGCGGTACGCTCGTTCTGGCGTATGCCGCGGGGGCGGAGTTGACGAACGGACAAGTGACGGTCTTTGCCTTCGGGTCGCGCTTCTGCGGGCCGGCCATCGAGGACATGCCTGGTCTGAATGCAGTCGGTGCACGCTTCGCGCACGCTGGCATGCGCGTACGACCCTGACCAGCGGCAGATCACGGTCCTCGCCTACCGCGCGTGCGGCGGAGCCACGAAACGACGCGATTGCCGCTCGTACGCATGGGCCAGCGCCAGCACGCGCGCATCGTTGCCCGGGAGTCCGACGATCGACACGTTGAGCGCGGGCATTCCATCTGCGCCGAGTCCCGCCGGCACCGAGACTTCTGGCAACCCGAGCCAGTTGCCGTAGCCGAGTGCGGTGCGGATGTCTGGCCATGGATCAACGATGCGCGGTGCGTTGAACGGCATTGTCGGATAGACCATCGCGGCCACGCCCGACGCGCGCATCGACGTCGCGAGCGTGGCGACGACCGCGGCGCGGGAGCGCGCGAAGGAGCGCCCGGCGGGATCGTCCGCCATCGGCTGCTGGAACAGCGGCTCGCACTCTTCGAACGTCGCCGGAAGCACGTCGTAGAACGCGCGGTACGCCGCGTATCCACGGCGCACGGCGGCGAGCGGCTCGTCGCTACGGCCGGTGAAGTAGCGGAAGAGCGCGTTGGCTGTGGGTGCCGGTGATCGCGCATCCACAGCGAAGTCACCGCGCTCGCGCGCCGCGGCGACGAACGCGTCGCGGTAGTTCACGAGTGTGACCGGAGGCTCATACGCATCGACCGTTGCGCCGGCCGCGCGTAGATCGCTCACGGCGCGATCCCAGACCGCGAGCGCTTCCGCCGTCATCTGCGCGCGCGGAACGTGCGCCTCCACGAGCCCGAGCCGCACGCCCGACAGCGCATCATCGCGCAGCGTGACGAGTGGCGCGCCGGTCCACGGCTCCGTGAGCGCGAGCGGATCCGATGCATCCGGGCCAGCCATCGCCGCTAGCAGCAGCGCAGCGTCGGCCACCGTGCGCGCGAGTGGTCCGTGCGTGTCGAGGTACGGCCACGTCGGAATCACTCCCGTACGCGGCACGAGCCCGAACGTCGGCTTCATCCCCACGACACCGGTGAACTGCGCCGGAATCCGATTAGAGCCGCCGTCATCGGTGCCGACGGCTGCGAACGCCATTCCGTCAGCGACTGCGACCGCCGAGCCCGCACTGGAGCCACCGGGCGTGCGCGTCCCCTTGGGATCGTGCGGATTCC
>JBPCQO010000090.1:0-8355 GCA_050998035.1 Gemmatimonadaceae bacterium
GAGCTTGGGTTGGCGGGCCCTCTCACTGCGCAGCAACACGACTACCTGACACGACTCTCCGCGAGCAGTCGCCATCTGCTTGGCCTCGTCAACGATGTGCTCGACCTGGCCAAGATCGACGCCGGCGAGACGCGCATCGCGCACGATGCGGTGCTGACCGCTCCGGCCGTTACGGCCGCGCTCGACCTCACTCGGCCGCAGGCCGCGGCGCGCGGAGTGCGGCTGGTGGCCCCGGTCGAGAACGCGCCGGCTGTCGCCTTCATTGGCGACGAGCACCGCGTACGGCAGCTCCTTGTTAATCTGCTGAGTAACGCCATCAAGTTCACTCCGCCGGGCGGGACCGTGACCGTGACGTGCCGAACGGCGGAGCTGGCGGGTCGGGTGGATACACTTTGTGGCGCGGGCTGGTGGGCGCATATACGCGTCGAGGACACCGGGATCGGGGTCCCGCTGAAGGAGCAAAGCCGGATCTTTGAGCCGTTCGTACAGGTGGAGGCAGGCCACACTCGTACCCAGGGCGGGACCGGGCTCGGCCTGGCGATCTCGCGCCGCCTCGCGCGCTTGATGGGTGGCGATCTCTCGCTTGAGAGCACGCCGGGAAAAGGGTCAGCGTTCACGCTCTGCCTCCCGGCATCGGAGAGAGTGCGTGACGAGGCGGTCGGCGCCAGTGGTGCCGGCGCCGAGCGTCACAGCGAGGTCGCCACGCCGGGTATTGAGCAGATTGGTGAGATGCTGCGCGCGTCGTTGGAAGATATCCTGCGCGCGTACACGGACCGGCTGCGCGCTGAGTCCATGATCCCGGGTGCCCGCGTCATGCGACAGGCGCATCTCGAGGACCACGCGGTGTCGCTCCTGGCCGACCTCGCCCAATCGCTGGTGATCCTCTCCAGCGCCGGTGATGAAACGGCCGATCTGCTGCGCGACGGCAGTGCTATCCAGCACGCCGTTGCGCAAGCGCACGGGGCCAGGCGCTTCGCCCAGGGATGGCCGGAGGCTGCCGTCCGGCGCGATCACCAGATCCTGCGCGAGGAGGTCGAGCGCGCAGTACGAGGACGGCTCCCCAAGGGAAGTGCCAATGCCGATGCCGCTCTGGAAGTGCTCCTCGGCCTGATCGATCGGGCCGAATCGGTGAGCGTGAGCGCCTGGCGCCGCGCGGGCAGCGATCGCGGTATCCTTCCAATATGAGTCCGCTCAAGCCGCCGTCGGACGTGCCCCGATACGGGGAATTCCCACATCTCTTTTGGGACCTGGTTCCCGATGCTCCCGTCGATGTCACTAATGGGGTGGTGCTCTCCCGGCTGCTAACACTGGGCCGGCCGGAGGATCTCCGCCGGACCGCAGCGGTGGGAGTAGCGGCTGAACGTCTTGCCGAACTGACACTCCGCCCACACATCCGCGCATTCTGGGAGCGCGTCCTTACCGGGTGCCAAGATGGATAGTGGACCCGCACCCCGGCAGATGGACGCCGGTGTCGTCTCGCCACTGCAACTTCGTGTCGCTCAGATCGTTGGACGCGGTGTGCCCGACTACGGAAAGGGATTCGCTGACGCTGGGCTCTGGCTCGACGGCGGGACCGCGCTCGCGAGCTACTATCTCGCGCATCGCGAATCCGACGATCTCGATTTTTTCGGGGATCCTTCCATGCACGCTGGCGACGTAGCCATGCAAATGCGGTTGACCCTAGAACTCGAAGGGCTCACTACGGAACCGGCGAGTGGGAGCAGCGTGGCAATCGCGACGTTCATCGTGCGTGGAACCGGCGAACGATCCGATCGGCCGCTCGTCTCAGGCTTGCCACTAAAAATGATCGAGCATGTTTTTGAGAGCTATCCCAACGCTGGTGTGAACGTATTCGTGAACACGTTCACACCAGCGTGATAATCAGCCACCGATGTGGATATGCGATAAAACCGCTCCCAGCGCGAGCCCGGCAATGAACAGCCAGCCGAAGGCTCGATTGTGGACCAGGCACACGCGGTGGTACCACAACGGCCAGCCAACGTAACCGGCTGGCGGTCCGTCCGGCGCGGGCTGTGACATTACCTTGAGTGCGTGCAGCGCCTTCGGTCCGGCAATCAGTACGATCAGCGCGAACGGAGTCAGCACACCGGCGGCAACGGCCACGGCAGTCACCACATACATCGCAATGATCGCCGCGCGGTTCAGGGTTCGGGCCCGGTGCTCGCCGAGCAGGACCGGGAGGGTTCGCTGCTCCTGTGAGGAATCGAAGGAGCGCTGGTCGATGTGTTTGCCGATCAGGATCGAGGCGACGCCGAGGCCGTAGGGCACCGATGCCAGAAACGCATTGGCCGACCACTGGCCAGTGATGACGTAATAGCCGCCGCCGATCATCAGCGGGCCCCACACCGTGAACGCGGCAAGCTCGCCCAGGCCGAGTTCCTTCAATGCCCTCGGTGCCGCATCGTAGGCGTACAATAGCACGGCACCCGCCAACGCCAGCCAAAGCGCGGGCCGGCCACGCACTGCGATGAAGTACCCCGCGATAGCGATTGAGATCACGCTGAGTACAACGAGACCGCTGACCAGCAGTCGCGGTGTGACGGCTCCACTGGCAATGGGGTGCAGGGTGTACCGGCGTCGCGGCGAGTCGGCGGTATCATGGCCGCGACGGTAGCCGAAATAGTCGTTGGACAGATTGCTGATCGCGTGCAGCACCACATAACCGAGCAGCACCAGGAGGAAGGGGAGCACCTCGAAGTGGCGATCGGTGGCCGCGAGTAGCCCAGCGATCACCGCCGACTGTGCCGAGATGACCAGAATGACGCTGCGCGAGGCGTACAGGAATCGCGTCACCGGGTCCAGGTCGGCGAACTCCTCGGCCTGCGCTGGATAGAAGCCTGTGAACGCTCCCATCCACGCGAAAGGGCCGCGCCGGGGTCGGGTGCCAAGCGGCGGAGATGCAGTGGTCATATGTGTTTCTGGCGGTGGGTAACGGTCGAGACTTGACGTGGTGTGCCGATCCAAGATACGGCATCGGTCATAGCGTTGCCCGTTTCCCGCACGGACGTTAGAGTGCCACCATGGGCAAAATCGTAGGTCGTGCCGCTCTCGTGTTCGCGTCGGTCCTCATCGTCTCGGTCAGCGCATGTGGATCGGACCACGCAACCGCTCCGGCGCCCGTCACCATAACGAGCACCACCTTCGCGCCGGCGCTCGGGATCAATCTCGCCGCAATGACGATGACCGCATCCGGGTTGTACTATCAGGACGTGACGGTCGGGTCCGGCGCGGTCGCGCAGGCTGGCAAGCAACTTTCCGTGCACTACGCCGGCTGGCTCCCCGACGGCACCAAGTTCGAAAGCAGCGTGGACCGAGGGCAGCCTTTTGCCTTCACCTTGGGCGTTGGCGCTGTGATTCCTGGGTGGGACGAGGGAGTTGCAGGCGTGCGGGTCGGCGGGGTTCGGAAACTGGTGATCCCCTCCTCGCTGGGTTACGGTGCAAGGGGCTCAGGACCCATTCCGCCAAACAGCGTGCTCGTTTTCAGCATACAGCTCCTGAGCGTCCAGTAGCCGTACGGTAGCAAATTCTGTCTAGCAGTAGGACGTCTGCAGGCGCCTGTCACACCGCCTGATTCGACCTGATTCGAGGGGAGCGCATCGATGCCTGTAGTGTCCGCGCGTGCTGCTGCTGGTGCAACCGCTGCGTCACTCGACGATGTCGCTCTGGGCCGGGCGACGATGCGCCGTGTGAGTCTGCGACTGCTCCCGTTTCTCTTTCTATTGTACATCTGCAATTACCTGGATCGAACGAACCTGTCGATCGCGGCGTTGCAGATGAATCGGGATCTGCACTTCAGCTCCAGTGCGTTCGGCCTCGGCGCGGGAGTCTTCTTCATCGGCTACTCGCTGTTCGAGGTGCCGAGCAACTTGCTGCTGGTGCGCGTCGGGGCGAGGAAGTGGATCGCGCGAATCATGATCTCGTGGGGAATCCTCGCGGCCGCAATGATGTTCGTGCGCACGCCGTTCCAGTTCTACACGGTGCGCTTTCTCCTGGGCGTTGCGGAGGCTGGTTTCTTTCCGGGGATCATCTATCTCCTGAGCCAGTGGTTTCCTGCGGCGCAACGCGCTAGCGCGACCGCGCGCTTCATGATCGCGATCCCGCTCTCCACTGCGTTGGGCGGCCCGTTGGGCGGCTTGCTGCTCGGGCTCAATGGGCGGGCCGGGCTGGCCGGTTGGCAGTGGCTCTTTGTTGTCGAGGGAATACCATCGGTAGTGCTGGGGCTGTGTGTGCTCGGTGTGCTGCGCGACAGTCCGTCGGATGTGAAGTGGCTAACTCCGGAGGAGCGTGGCTGGCTCGCGTCGCGGCTCGCGCGTGACGACGCTGAATCCGCTGCGCCACATGGTGTTCCGCCGCTCCGCGCCCTTGCATCACCGGTGCTCTGGTTGCTCACGGTGCCGTGGTTTGTATTGTTGACCGCGAGCTACGGCTACGCGTTCTGGGCGCCCACCGTGGTGCGCGATGCGTTGCACTCGAGCAATTTCGTTACAGGTGCCATCGTAGGATTGTTCGCCGTGCTCGCAGCCTGTTTCGGCCTGCTCATGGGCGCGAGTGCCGATCGCACGGGCGAGCCAGCACTGCATTCGGCGATTGGCGCGGGGGTGATCGCGATCGGCTACGCGGGTGCGGCGCTGATGCCGACGCCCGTGCTCCGAATTGCATCGCTCGCGCTGGTGACCATCGGAGTGAGTGGATTCCACCCGGGGTTCTGGTGCCTGCCGGGGATGCTGCTGCGCGGGACTTCCGCGGCTGCGGGGATCGCGTTCGTGAACGCGGTGGGAAATATCGGCGGCTTCGTTGGCCCGACGGTCATCGGCTTTGTGAAAGACGCTACTGGCTCTACCAAGGGCGCATTCCTCGCACTTGCCGTGCTACCGCTGATAGCGGCGGCGGTTTTGATGACACTGCGCCGGCGCGCCGAATTCGCAACTGTTCCGTAATTTGGCCAACGGTTTGCCCGTGAGCTGTTCGACTCTCTCAACGGAACGGGAAATGAAGATCGGCATCATTGGCGCGGGCCAAATCGGCGGCACACTCACTCGGCGGCTCACCGCGTTAGGACATCAGGTATCAGTGGCCAATTCTCGCGGGCCCGAAACGCTGGCGGGATTGGCAGGTGAGACGGGCGCCAAGGCAGTCTCTGCCGAGGACGCCGCGCGGGGGCAGAACCTGGTCATCGTCACCATTCCGGAGAAGGACATCCCGACACTGCCGCGCGATCTGTTCAAGGGAGCGCCCGACGATCTCGTGGTGGTGGATACCGGCAACTACTACCCCCAGCAGCGCGACGGCCGCATCGACGCGATCGAGTCTGGTACCACGGAGAGCCGTTGGGTCTCGCAGCAACTGGGGCGCCCGGTGGTAAAGGCATTCAACAACATCTACGCTCAGCATCTGATGGATCTGGGCCGGCAGGCAGGTACTCCAAATCGTATAGCTCTACCTGTTGCAGGGGATGACGCCGCCGCTAAGGAGATTGTGATGAAGCTCGTGGATCAGCTTGGATTCGACGCCGTCGATGACGGGGGGCTGGACGACTCCTGGCGGCAACAGCCGGGGACTCCGGTATACGGCACGGACTTCGACGCAGCAGGTGTACGGCGCGCGTTGGCCGAAGCCAGCCACGAGCGCAAGCCGGAATGGCGCGCGAAGTGAGCTGACCACCGGCCTGGTGACGGACTTTATTAGCGATCAGCGCCCATGTGCACGGGCGCTGACAATGCTCTCAAACAGCTCACTCAGCGCCGCAGCGGGGCTGTCACACAAACCTTCGTGCACCGGTCCGCTCTGCAGCACGTCAGAGCGCGGTGCGGTGAGCCAGTGGAAGCGCTCCGACGGGGGCGCCAGGGAGATCGGTCCGGCGGTGACATCGCCGTCGCAGATCGCACGCCACGAACGCAGGTAGTCGGAAAGCAGTTCCGCATCGATTTCGGGTAATAGGCGCTCGATCTCGTTCACGTCGGTAAGCACGCGCGCGGCGATGAACTCTTCCGTACGCGCGTGGACGATCACGCCGATCGGTACGAACGCGCCGATGTGAACGTGCGGCACCACGCGCAGTATCGCGAAATCGTAAGAGATCCAGCGATTTTCGTCCGATGCGGTGCGGATCACAGTGGCTTCATCGCTGGCTCATCGCCGTGCGGACACTCGGCGCGGCGCGGCGCTCAGCGCGCGCTCACGCGCGGCAACTGCTTCGGCGAGGAAAAGGTGGGGACCATTCAGTCGCTGCTCCAGATAGCTGACGTAGCGCTCCCGTGCGGCCTGTGGCGTGGCGAAGTCGGGCAACACTGCTGGGTCATCCAGCAGCGCGTCCGGGACGACAGCGACGGCTTCGCGGATCACGTTGCTGCTCGCAAACGTACGAGTGAGCGACGCGTCCGCGCTCTCCAGGTCAGCGCTCCGGGCGAGCAGCACGTGATCGCGGATGAAAGGGAAGGGAGTATGCGTGCGGGTATCATCCACCGATGGCCAGTCGTGGTGTGCGTACAGCGCCGCTCCGTGATCTATGAGCCAGGGCTGCCGGTTCCATACGAGCAGGTTGGAATTCCTGTGGGTTCGGTCTGGGTTGGTGACAAACGCATCCAACCAGACTATGCGCGCGGCAAGCTCCGGCGAAATCAGGTCACCCGCCGCGACGGGATCAAAGTTGAAGGCGCCGTCCAGATAGCGGAGCCCCACATTCATCCCGTGGCTCGCGCGCAGCAGGTCCTGGATCTCCGGATCCGGCTCGGACCGCCCAAACGACGATGGGACCGCGATGAGCGCGAGGTCGGGTGTAGGTAGCTCCGCCGCACGCGCCAGAGTGCCCACGATCAGCTCGGCGATCAGCGCTTTCGCCCCCTGGCCGGCCCCGCGAAACTTCGTGACGAACAGGCCGCCGCCGTCGGTGTCCAGCACCGCTGGCAGCGATCCCCCCTCCCGAAGTGGCTGTACGTACCGCGTTGCGATGTAGCTTGGGAGTTCGAACAAAGGTCGGGGCTGCCGGAAAGGGGCGCGGAAGCGCGTATGTTCGGTGTGGCTGGAAAGATAGCCAGGGCCATACGCCACATGGCCGATCGGGGCCCGATCGCCCCCTTCAAGGCCGTTCCAATGGCGGCCAGCTCCAATTCTGGTCTTCTCGAACGGCTGACAGTGTGATACAATCGAGGGCGGGATGGCCGTACGCAGTCCGTAGGCATCCCCCATACGCGTTCCCAAGCGCGATTCCGTGCCCCGCTGGTGCCGCCGAGTGGCGGGCAGCAAATCAATTCAGGAGATGTAGATATGGTTCGACCGATCAAACCGATCAGGATCAGATGGATCGCCCCTGTGGTGCTGCTGGCGTCTTTGGCGGCTTGCAGCAAAGATAGTCAGCCGAGTACTGGGCAGACATCGTCCGCGACGGGCAATCCGGCAACGCCGCAGCTGGCCGACACGATGCTCACGCGCCAGAATGCGGTACTGGAGACACAGAAGGATTCCCTCCTCGGGGCTACGCGCAGCCTCCTCGCCGCCATGGCGTCCATCGATTCCGCGACCACGGCCGCGGGCATCAAAGCCAAGGATAGGGGCGAGCCGATCGCCACATACGAGGAAGGGGTTCGCCAGCGCACAGTCCAGGCGCTCCAGCGCCTCCGTACAACTCGGGCGCGGCTGAACGCCATCTCGGCGCGCGTGTCCAGCCTGGGCGGAGAGAACACCGCGTTGAAGGGCCAGCTCGACACGTTCCGGACAACGGTGGCGGCGCTCCAGACGCAGGTGGTATCGCAGCAGGCGCGTGGTGACTCGCTGGTCCGGCAGCTGTACTATGCCACTGTGCGCGGTGACTCACTGGAGTACAGGACAAAGCAGCTCGGGTACACCATCGACTCCACGGGCTACGAAAATCGGCGCGCGTTTGTCGTGACCGGAACGGCAGACTATCTCGTCAAGCATGGCCTGGTCCAGAACGTGGGCGGCACGCGATTCCCGTTCATCGCGCGCATCGGGTCGACCATCCGGCCGACCAACTCGCATCCAGATACCACCCTCTTCAAGATGTTCGACAGGATGGCGGTACAAACGATTCCGGTAGACTCGACCAGGAAGCACGAGATTATCTCGTCGCAGGATCTGAGCGGCGCCGACCGGAGTGATGCGAAGGGACGGGTGTTCTCGGGCGCAATTCATATTACGGACCCAAAGCGCTTCTGGAGATCATCCCCCTATCTGATACTGCTCGAACCGTGATGCTCGACCTGCAGCTCGCTCAGAGAGTGCCGGCTTGCTCGGCAGGATAGCGCTCGCGGCGTGCTGCTCCGGGGGGGGGGGGTGGGGTGGGGGGCGAGAGAAAAAAAAAAAAAAAAAGAGGAGAAA
>JBPCQO010000187.1:0-42045 GCA_050998035.1 Gemmatimonadaceae bacterium
GCCAGCTCGTGGTGTAGTAAGTAATATTCAACGCAACTTTCCTCCTTCTGGAGTTGATTCGATGGGCTTCTCCCTTCCCGCCACCACAGGTCTAGTACGAACTGGCGAGGAGCGCGCGACGTTGGTCAGGCGTACCTACACGCTCGTCTTCGTCAGCATTCTGGTTTCGATGGTCGGCGCCACTTACGCGCTCTCCAACATGGCGCTGATGATGCAGGTCGCGCAGCATCAGTTCTTGACGCTCGCCGCGGTCTTCATCCCGCTCATCTTGGTGAACAAGGTCCGCACCCAGTTTCCGCTCAACATCGCGATGGTGCTGCTTTTCACCTTCGCGGTGGGAGTGATGATCTCGCCGGAGCTGTACTTCTTTCAGCAACGCGACCCTGGCGTTATCGCGCAGGCAGCCGGGCTCACGGTCGGCGCGTTCGGCATCCTCACTCTGTACGCCTTTGTCAGCAGGCGCGACTTCTCGGCGTGGGGAAGCTTCTTCTTCGTTGGACTGTTCGTCCTGATCGCTACCTCGATCCTCAATATCTTTTTCCATAACCCCACCGCCGATCTCTGGTTGGCTGGCGGTACGGTCATCGTCTTCAGCGGTCTCCTGGTGTTCGACACCTGGCGCCTGCGCAACGTCTTCGGCCCCGAGGATTACGTGGTCGCGGCGGTGCAGATCTACCTGGACCTGCTCAATATCTTTCTCGCCCTCGTGCGCATCCTCGGCGGCGGCAACCGAAGGTAACCGACGCTATCGTGGGGGCGGGCAGCGGTCGCCCCCACGATACCCGGGCGTTAATTTCCCCCGGTGCGAAAGCTCCTAATCGCCGTGATGGTCCTGCTCGCGGCGCACGTCGCCCTGTTACTCGCCGGTACAGGGCGCGGTAACGCGACTCTCCAACGCGCTGGAACTACGATCGGCATCGTCTTTGACGTCGGTGGACGCGGCGATAAGTCGTTCAACGACGGCGCCTACGCTGGCGCCGATAGCGCCCGACGCACATTGGGCGTAACGGTCCGATACATCGAGCCCGGGGATGGCTCCGATCGTGAAGCCGGACTCAGATTGCTCGCCGCGGAGAACATGGATCTGGTGATGGGCGTGGGTTTCATATTCACCGACGACCTCACCAACCTGGCGCGCGAGTATCCCAAGGTGAACTTCGCCGGAATCGACCTCGCTCTGTCGTATGATTCGGCCGACCGCCTGATCCCGCCTCCGCCCAACCTGGCGGCCATCAAGTTCCGCGAGGAGGAAGGATCCTTCCTAGTAGGCGCGCTCGCTGCCCTCGTCGGTCACTCGAAAAAAGTCGGCTTCGTGGGCGGCATGGACATCCCGCTCATCCACAAATTCGAGGCTGGCTACACCGCGGGCGTCAAATACGTCTGCCCCGACTGCACCGTCATCGCCCAGTACGCCGGCGTCACGCCCGAAGCGTTCAAGAACCCGAGCCGCGGGAAGGAGCTGGCGCTGAGTCAGTACCAGTCCGGCGTGAACATAATCTTTCACGCCAGCGGCGCGACCGGTCAGGGCGTATTCGAGGCAGCGCGCACGGCGCATAAACTCGCCATCGGCGTCGATTCCGATCAGTACGATGAAGCGCCCGGTTACATCCTCACGTCAATGGTGAAAGGGGTAAGCGCGGCGACGTACGACGTGATCCGCCGCGCCAAATCAGGCAACTTTCACGGCGGCGTCTATTCGTTTGGGCTGAAGGAGAATGGCGTGGGTTAAGTGTACGACGCGCGCAACCAGGCGCTCATCCCGGACGCAGTGCGCGCCCGGGTCGAGTCGATCAAGCAGGACATCATCAACGGCAAGATCAAGGTCCCGACCACGTGAAGAGTGCAGTAACCGGTGAAGTGAAGGGTCACTCGGTGCGCCACATGACGAGCACGTCCACGATTGGGGCTTCGGCTATCCCGGTCGCTGTTCGCATGACCGGGATCACCAAATCGTTCGGCCCGGTACGAGCCAACCGGAACGCCTCGCTCGAGGTGGCCAGTGGCGAGATCCACGCCCTCGTCGGCGAGAACGGCGCCGGAAAATCCACCCTGATGCGCATGCTCGGCGGCCTGATGAGCCCCGACTCCGGGAGACTGGAGGTGAACGGCCGGGACGTGACCGGCTGGTCCACCGCCAACGCGATCGACGCCGGAGTGGGCGTGGTGCACCAGCACTTCATGCTCGTCCCGACGCTCACCGTGGCCGAGAACCTGGTCCTCGGCATGGAACCGGGGAGCGCCGGCCGCATGGATCGGGTGCGCGCCGAGTCGGAAGTGAAGCGCCTTGGCGAGGAGACCGGTCTGGTGATCGATGGTACTCGTCTGGTGGCCGACCTGTCTGTTGGCGAAGCGCAGCGCGTGGAGATTCTCAAAACGCTTTACCGCGGCGCCATGATACTTGTGCTGGACGAGCCGACGGCTGTGCTGTCCCCGCCCGAAGTGCGGGAGTTGGTGCAGGTTCTCCGGCGCATGCGCGAGGGCGGCGGCACGGTCATCATTATCACGCACCGGCTGGACGAGGTGATGGAGCTTTCCGACAGGATCACCGTGATGCGCGCGGGCGAAACAGTCGCGCGGCTACAGACCGCGAGCACCACTCCGGCACAGATCGCGCACGCGATGGTTGGGCGGCATGTACGGCTAACAACGCGCGACGTATCCATTCTCGACGCCGGCGTAGATACCGCACCAAAGCCCGCCGCGCGTGAACGGCAGGGGGCCGGAGCCGGGTTGATCGTGCGCAACCTCGTGGTTGCGGGAACGCGCCGCGCACGTGAAGTGGACGACGTTTCGTTCGAGGTACGTCCGGGCGAGATCCTGGGCATCGCCGGCGTGGAGGGGAACGGCCAGAGCGAATTGATCGATGCCCTCGCGGGACTCTCGGCCGCAGCGGGCGGCAGCATCGCCCTGGGCGACCGCGATCTGACGCGTGCGTCGGTGCGGGAGCGGCACGATGCGGGGTTGTCGCACATCCCCGAGGATCGGCAGCGACGCGGACTGGTGATGGACTACTCCATCGCGGACAACCTCGTGCTCGGAATGCAGCACCACTTCACCCGGTCGGGTGCGCTCGACCGCAACGCGATAGCCGAATGGGCTCAACGCCAGATCGCGCTGTTCGGCGTGCGCCCGCCGAACGCTACACTGCCGGCCAGAGCCCTTTCAGGCGGTAATCAACAGAAAGTGGTCGTCGCTCGTGAGATGGGGCGCGACTTTCAGGTCCTGCTCGCCTCGCAACCCACGCGCGGCGTGGATGTTGGCGCAATCGAGTTCATACATTCGCGTCTGCTCGCCGCGCGCGGCGCTGGCAAGGCGATTCTACTAGTCTCCGCAGAGCTGAACGAGGTGCTGTCACTCGCGGATCGCATCGCGGTGATGTATCGCGGCCGTTTTGTGGCAGTGATGCCGGCCGCGGATGCAACGGAAGAAGAATTGGGCGAGTGGATGATTGGCGCCAGAGTAGCTGCATGAGTGGCGTCATCACGAATCTCATGACGTCCGAGCGGAGCGAGCGTATTCAGGAAGCGCTCTTCCCGCCAATCGTCGCAATCCTCGTCGCTTTCGTGTGCGGCGACATCCTCATCCTGAGCTTCGGCCAATCACCCATGGTGGTGTGGCGACTGTTGCTCGAAGGTACGTGGGGAAATGCATACGGCTTCGGCCAGGTGTTGTACAAGGCGACGACGCTGTCGTTTACGGGACTCGCTGTTGCGTTCGGCTATCGTGCGGGGCTGTTCAACATTGGCGCCGAAGGCCAGCTCGCCGCCGGTGGATTCGCGGCCGCGGTTCTGGGGCTCGCTCTTCCCGTAGGCTTCCCCGCGCTTATTGCCGTAGTGCTCTGCTGCGTTGCCGCCGCGGGTGCCGGTGGTATTGTTGGAGCCGTGCCAGGATACCTGCGAACACGCTTCGGTGCGCACGAGGTGATCACGACGATCATGCTGAACTTCATCGTGCTCGCCTTCCTCAACTGGATTATAGCGACGCATCTGCGCGTCCCTGAGACGCTGCACACGCCGGAGATCCACGCCGGTGCGCTCCCTCGCATCGACTCCTTTTTCGCGGCCTTTCACGGCTCCGCCGCGAACGCCACTATCCTGATCGTGATCGCTACCGCCATCGCCGCATGGTACTACCTGTTCCGTACTCGCGGCGGTTACGAGCTGCGCGCCGTCGGTTTGCAGCCCGATGCAGCCGAGTACGGCGGCGTGTCGGTGCGGAGCGTGATGTTCCGCGCGCTCACGGTGTCAGGCGCGATCGCGGGACTTGGCGGCGTGAACTATGTGCTTGGTTACAAGCACTACTATGAGGATGGTTTCGCTGGCGGCACCGGTTTCCTCGGTATTGCCGTAGCGCTGGTGGGTCGCAACAATCCGTTCGGCGTGCTGCTGGCCGCGCTCTTTTTCGCGACGCTATCGCAGGGCGGACTGGCCGTGAACGCATTTGTTCCCAAGCAGATGGTGGACGTACTTCAGGGCGTCGTCATCATCGCGATCGCCGCGTCCGTTCCAGAGGTTCGCCGGCTCCTGCTGGGGTCGCGCAGGCGTCCCATCGACACGGAGCCGCTAGCGCCGCCCGTAGCGTTCGAGCCACCTGCAGCCGCGGTCTGACGCCCAAGTGAATCCCGCCCAGTGAATCCCGCCAAGTGAATCCGATCGGCATCATCGCACAGATTCTCCGCATCGCGGTGCCGTATCTCTTTGCGGCCGCCGGTGGCGTGGTCGCCGAGCGTGCGGGGATCATCTCGCTCACGCTTGAAGGGTACATGCTCGGTGGCGCATTCGCTGCCGTCCTGGGCGGCTACTACAGTGGCAGCCCCGTCGTTGCTGTGATATGCGGGATCGTCGGCGGCATCGTGCTGGCGCTAATACACGCTGTGGCGTCCATTCGGTATCGCGCAGATCAGGTGGTGACGGGCATCGCAATCAACCTTTTCGCTGTAGGAATAACGCGCTTCTTTCTGAAGCTCGTGTTCGGAAGTTCGTCCAACTCGCCGCGGGTGAACGGCTTCGGAGCGGGCTTTGCCAACCCACTCGTATGGCTCGGGCTGCTGGTCGCGCCGCTCGTCGCGTACCTGCTGTACCGCACCACATTCGGACTGCGCGTGCGTGCTACGGGCGAGAAGCCCGAGGCCGCAGCGAGCGTCGGCGTGAACGTGCACCGCGTGCAGTACATCGCGGTCCTCCTCTCCGGCGCGCTCGCCGCACTCGGCGGCGTGTACCTGGCGCTGGACCAGCATCAGTTTACAGATCAGATGACGGCGGGGCGCGGCTTCATCGCCGTGGCGGCGGTGATCTTTGGACGCTGGACTCCGCTGCGCGTTGGCGCGGCGTGCCTGCTCTTCGCGGCCGCGGAGACGTTACAGATCCACCTGCAGGGAAATCACATCGTCGCGTCGCAGTTCATCGAGATGATTCCGTACGTGCTCACCATCGTTGCCCTAGCGGGTGTGGTGGGGAACGCTGTTGCGCCCGCAGCGCTCGGGCGGGTTGAAGTTTAGGGACGGACTGGCACCACCGCGGAGGCGGGCTATGCCTTCTGATCGGCCAGCTCAACGGCTAGCCGACATTGTCGAGAACATCGATCGAATCCGTTCTTACGCAGCCGGCCTCAACGTCGGTGCGTATCTCAAGATGCTGCTTATACACGACGCAGTTGCGCGACGTGTGGCTCGGATCAGCGAAGCCGCGTCGGATCAGTGATTACTAGCGGCCGCTCACGCCCCGCATCTAGCCCCACGCTGATACGGCGTTCCAGCTCACACACGCGGGCCTCTAATGACGCGAGTGGATCCGCAACCGGCGCGCTCGCGATCACCGTGGACAGACTACTCGGCTCCGCGCGATCGGCGGTGAGTGAGCGCGCCGCACTGACATGCGGCAACATCAGCGGATGATCTACACCGATTGCGTGGCTGGCACGCGCGCCCCGGGCGGGTGCGCCGATCGGGCGCACCCGGCGCCCTGATAGCCACACGAAACCGCGGCCGAAGGGGCCGAGCCAGATGAGCCGGAAGAATCGCTCGCTCGGCGGCATTCGAAACGGGCTCTTGAGCAGCAGCACGGCGCTGGTGCCGAGCAGCGCGAATCCCACATAAACGAGCGCGGCTCCGGCAAGCGACACATGGTAGTTGTTGGGCCCGACCCGCACCCGCATCATGAAAGTCAGGCGTATCATTACGATCCCCGCGACGAGCATCGCCGCGCCCCAGCCGATTACCAGGCGTCGTCGGCGGCGCGTCTCCGGATGGTCGCGAAGCTCGGCGCGGTGCGCTACCCGCTCCGCCATCACGCGCGCAAGTCCGTCTGTCACCTCGTCCGCGGAGAAGCCCGACTCTGCGAGCCGGCGACCCTCGCCGATCGTGGTGAGCGTCCGCGTTACCAGGACGGCTAGCAGCCCGACGACGGGCAGCATAACGTCGATGAGCGACACGCGCGCATTGCGCTGCGTCTGCACGACGACCCAGATCATGATGAGGATGCCGAACACCGCGAAGGCGAGCCCGGACAGCTCGCCGGCGAACAGCCGAACCGGAAGCGGAATTTCGGGCTGAGCGAGCTGCGCGGCGTCGATCTCCTCCACCAGCGCTTCGGCCGTGGGGAATCGGTCGACGGGATCCTTTTGTACGCATCGGTCGATGACCGCGGCGAGCGCCGGAGGCAGGTCGGGACGCGACTGGACGATCGGTGCGACGGGGTCGGTGAGCTGCCGCATGATGATCTTCTGCGTCGTATCCCCAGTGATCGCCGTCTGTCCCGTGGCGGCGAAGTACGCGGTGAGACCGAGCGCGTACAGATCGCTGCGTCCGTCAACCGTATCGCCCGAGGCCTGCTCGGGACTCATGTACTCGGGCGTGCCCACAACTTCGCCCACGCGCGTGAGGTTCGACGCTATAACAACTTGAGCCATCGAGCGCGAGATGCCGAAGTCCAGCACGAGCGCGCGGCCTGTGGCACGCTCCAGCATCACGTTGTCAGGCTTGATGTCGCGATGCACAACGCCCCGCCCGTGCGCGTACGCCAGAGCGTAGGCCACATCCTGGATGATACGGACGAGATCCCGCACGGGCACGGGGCCTGCCCGCTCCACCCGCTGCGAGAGCGTCTCGCCCTCCACCATCCCCATAGAGTACGCCAGGAAGTCGTCCGCCTCCTCGACCGCGTACACTGGCACGATGTTTGGATGAGAGAAGCTTGCCGCGGTGCGCGTCTCGCGCAGGAAACGATCGCGAAGCCCCGCCTGCGTTGCGAACTCCGGCAGCAGAATCTTGAGCGCCACCGGGCGGTCCAGCTTGAGTTCGCGTGCGAGATATACAACACCCATACCGCCGCGACCGAGCTCGCGCTCCAGGGCATAGCGGTCCCCGAGTGCGCGGCGAACGGAGTCCAGCGACAACGAGGGAGCCGAGAGCGAGGCCACACGGCGAATATGCACGCGGCCTGGACAGCGTCAATACACGTTGGGCGGCCAAATGACGAGCTTCCGTAACCTCTCTCCGCTCTGCCGTCGTTATCTTCCTCCAATCTTGTTCCCTTTGAACCGAGCCGCGTCGCTCCCAGCGGCGACCTAGTAGCGATGGCCAAGAACGCCGCACTCGGCAGACTGACAGCGCTCATCATAACGGCGTTCGTGGACATGGTGGGTCTCCTCATGGTGATCCCGCTGATGCCGTTCTACGCGCGTACCCTCGGCGCGAGCAGCCTCATGGTCACGGTGCTGCTGGCGTCATTCACGGCCGCGCAACTCCTCAGTGCACCGCTCTGGGGACGGGTTTCGGACAAGTACGGTCGACGCCCCGCACTGCTGATCGGCCTCGGCGCGGCGGCAATCTCGTACGTCGTGTTCGCCTTCGCCAACACGTTCTGGCTGCTGCTCCTGTCGCGACTGGTGCAGGGCGCAGGTGGCGGCACCACGGGTGTCGTCCAGGCATATGTGGCAGACTCGGTCGAGCCGAACGAGCGCGCGAAAGCACTCGGGTGGATCTCGGCCGCGACCAACGTCGGCGTAGCGCTCGGGCCGCCAGTGGGGTCGCTCGCGCTCGCGTTGTTGCACGTGCACGGTCCGGGGCTCATCGCTGCCGGGCTGTGTCTCGTCAACATGGTCTTCGCCTGGCGGTATCTGTCCGAATCGCGAGACATGTCCGAGGCAAAGGACAGCACCCATAAGCCCACGCCGTCGCTCGAGATCGTCGGCCACATCATAACTCACAGCACCGAGCCAGCGCCGCGGCTCGTCTGGATGTACGCGATCGCGATGGGCGCTTTTCAGGGGATGACTGCAATCCTGGCGCTGTATCTGGCCGACAAGTTCGGCATCACGGCCGATAAAATCTGGCCCATCTTCACCTTCATGGGCGGGATCTCGGTCGTAATGCGGGCCGGCATCCTCGGGCGCGCGGTGGACCGCTGGGGCGAGGTCGCCCTCTCGCGCGTAGGTCTGGCGATGATGGCGTTCGGCCTGGCAGCGTTCCCATTCATGCCCAATTACCCGACGCTTGCCGTTGTCGTGGCGTTCCTCCCCATCGGCACCGCACTGACTTTCCCGTGCGTGACGTCACTGCTGTCGCGCGTGATCAATCGCAACGAGCGCGGCGTGTACATGGGAGTGCAGCAGACCTTCGGCGGCGTCGCGCGCGTGATCATTCCGCTCTGGGCAGGTTTCGCATACGACCGTTTCGGCCATGGCGTCCCATTCTGGACGTCGTCCGCACTCGTGCTGGGCGTACTGGTGCTGGGCTTCGGCATCGACGACCCGCGCAAGCAGCAGGCGATGCCGATCGCTGCGTAGTTCAGCCCGCCAGTACGAATCTCACAGGATCACCGGGCGCCTTCTGCGCGAAGCGCGACATTGCGGTGGATCGGACCACCGCGATCTTCGGGTAACCGCCGACAGTCGGTCCATCATTCATCAGCACGATCGGCGTGCCACCGTTGGGCACCTGGATGGCGCCCAGACAGGTTGGCTCGGATGGGAGTGCGGCGGCTCCCGAATGTGCCAACGGCGGCCCATCCATCCTGTATCCCACGCGGTCGGATGCGCGGGACACGGAATAGGTCGCACCCAGAAATGAGGACCATGCGTCTGCGCTGAAGAGGTCAGCCTGAGGGCCTCTGATCACGGGGATTACGTCGTCATCTGCACTGGATATATGTTGCAACCCCGCTTGATGCGCGACCGCTTCCGCAGCAGCGACGAACGATTCATCTGCACCACCAGCACGGATACGCAGCACGTCACCTTTCCGCAGCCGGCGCCCGTCGTGTCCACCAAAGCCCGCGCTCATCAGTGTGGAGCGGCTACCGAGCATCAACGGCACGTCGATCCCGCCGCGGACTGCTATGTATAGAAACCGGCCGCGCACCAGTCGCTCCACCCGCAGCTCTTCTCCCAATCGTACATGCACAGGCGAGTACGGCCCCACAATTCGATCGCCCACGAAAACGTCGGCTTTGGCTCCGCCAAACGCGAGTGTGACGTCTACATGGAAACTCAGCGTGCCGCCTGCGACCGCCCATTCCAGCATCGCCGCGCCGGGCTCGTTGCGTAGCAGCGCATTGAGCGCCAGCGCAGTATCGCGGTCCGACACACCGGACATTGGAATACCGATAGCCCGATAGCCTTCCCGCCCGAGGTCCTGGACTGTGGCATACGGCGGTGCGTTGGCAACGCGAATCAAGAGTGTACCGGCACAAACCGAACACTATCTCCAGCACGAATCAACGCTGGCGGATCGCGATCGACGTCGAAGATGGTGACCGCCGTAGTGCCGATGATGTGCCACCCGCCTGGAGTGATCAGCGGATACACTGCAGTCTGCGCACCCGCTATCGCGACGGAGCCCGCTGGGACGCGTTGGCGTGGTTCCGCGCGGCGAGGGAGTATCAGCGACGGATGCAGATCACCTAGATACGCAAAGCCCGGCACGAAGCCCAGCATGTACGCATAGTACATCACCGACGAGTGTCGCTCGATCACGGTCTCCACGCTCAACCCGGTCTGTTCGGCCACCTCGTCCATATCCGCGCCGTTGTACAGCACCGGTATCTCTACCACATTCGGTAGATCCTCGCCGATCTCCACTGTCATGCGTTGCACGGGTTGATTACACAACGGCCTCAGCAAGGGCACGAGCGTATCGTAGGATATAACCGCATTATCGAAGTACACGGCGATTGTAGTGTACGCGGGCACAACATCTCCGACTCCCATGATCGCCGCGTCGCTAATCGCATGCGCAGCGTTCCTCACCCACGATGCGACACCGCGCGAAATGGTCTCACCAAAGGAAAGCAGAACAGCAGTATCTCCCAGCGGCCCTACGCTGACTGTTGCCTCGCCGACTGTTGCCTCGCTCTGATCGCCGTATCGCATGACAGCCTAAGCCGCTGCTGCGAACGCCGCAACGCGAATGCCTTCGAGCTCTAGCCTGTCACGAACCGCGCGCACTATTGCAAGTGCCTGCGGCCCGTCGCCGTGCGTGCAGAGCGACTCCGCACGCACGGCGATGACGGAGCCATCTAAGGCCTGCACGGTTCCCGTCCTCACCATGCGCACCGCGCGCTCGGCGATCTCCGCTACGTCGTGCAGCACCGCACCAGGCTCGGAGCGCGGCATGAGTGTGCCGTCCGTGCGGTAAGCCCGATCCACGAATGCTTCGCTCACGGCGCGTATTCCCGCACGGTCGGCTGCATGCATGAACTCGCTCCCGGCCAGCCCGAGCAACGCCAGCGTTGGATCGACTGCGCGTACCGCTCGCGCTATCGCATCAGCCGCGGCTCCGTCGCGAGCGGCGCGATTGTACAGCGCACCATGCGCCTTGACGTAGCGCACTCGCCCACCCTCGGCGCTGCACACGCCCTGCAGCGCGCCAATCTGGTAAACCACGTAGGCTTCTATCTCCGCCGGCGTGGCTGCCAACTCGCGCCGCCCGAAGCCGAGGAGGTCCGGATAGCCCGGATGCGCACCGACGCAAACGCCGCGATGTAGTGCAGCGTGGACCGTATTCCGCATCACCACGGGATCGCCAGCGTGGAAACCACACGCCACGCTCGCCGACGTAACCACGTCCAGAAGCTGCGCATCGTCCAACTGATATCGCCCGAAGCCCTCACCCATATCGGCATTCAGGTCCACCACAGCAGTCGGCACTGGGTCGGTCATCGACATAATCGTACTTTGATCGGGACGTGAAACGAACACGACGTTAGCATCCGGACAAGTTGCGGGCGACGCCCCGGCGCCGCAACTTCTGGCATGGCCACCACCGCTGCAGCACCGACTTCCGCTCGAAATCCTGCTCCAAGTCCAGCACCAGCATCGATGCGTACCGTCCTGGTCGCATCGTGCGCCGGGAGCATGATAGAATGGTATGACTTCTTCATCTTCGGATCGCTCGCCACCATCCTGGCACGGCAGTTCTATCCGCCGGGAAATCCGACGGTCAGCTTTCTCCAGACGCTCGCCACCTTTGCCGTCGGTTTCGCAGTGCGGCCAATCGGCGCACTCGTCTTCGGGCGGATCGGCGACCGGATGGGACGCAAGCAGGCATTTCTCACCACGCTGCTGCTGATGGGCGGCTCGACCGCGGCAATCGGACTGCTCCCGGGCTATCGCACCATCGGGTTCGCCGCACCGCTGGCCCTGATACTACTTCGTCTGCTTCAGGGGCTGGCACTCGGCGGCGAGTACGGCGGCGCCGCCGTATATGTCGCGGAGCACGCGCCACTGGGGAGGCGCGGCTATTACACCAGTTACATCTATACTACAGGCACATTGGGACTGCTTCTGTCCCTGCTCGTGATCCTGGCCGTACGCCGTAGCATCGGCGAGACGGCGTTCGCGGACTGGGGGTGGCGGGTGCCATTCGTCGTCTCCGCGATCCTCGTCGCGATGTCGTACTACGTGCGACTGAAGCTGGAAGAGTCGCCACTGTTCACCGAGCTGCGAGAGCGCGGCGGCACTTCCGATACACCGGTACGCGACACCTTCGGCGGCTCGCGCTGGAGATTCATCGTGACGCTGCTCTTCGGCGTGCTCGCCGGTCACGCCGTGGTGTGGTACACGGGACAGTTCTACGCACTGTTCTTCATGCAGACAGTGCTGCACATTCCCGTCGGCACAGCCTATACCGCCGTCACCGTCGCGCTCGTGCTCGGCGCACCGTGCTTCGTTCTGTTTGGATGGCTGTCGGATCACATCGGGCGCAGACCGATCATACTCACATCGTTCGCGCTCGCCGCACTGACGCTGTATCCCGTTTACCACTGGATGGCCGCCGCTGCTGCCGCATCCAACGTCATCCTCCTCGCTGCGCTCATCTTCTATCAGGTGGTTCTCGCGGCGATGTGCACCGGGCCACTCGGCGCACTCTTGGTCGAGGCTTTCCCGACCAGGGTACGCTACACATCCGTCTCTTTCGTGCACCATACCGGAACCGGGTGGTTCGGCGGATTTCTCCCGCTCATCGCCACGGCACTCGTCGCTCGAACGGGCAACATCTACGCAGGGCTGTGGTATCCCATCGCGATTGCCGCAATCACGTTCGTCATCGGTGCGGCGCTTGTGCGCGATCCGGTCCGGGAGTAGCACTGGCGGCGCGGCGCTAGTGGAACCTCTCCCCTTTCGCGAGCATCTCCAGGATTTGCGCCATTCGCCGCTCACGTGTCTCGGCCTTCTTGGCCGTGCTGAGCCGATACGCGATAGCATACAAGTTAGCCCGGTTCAATGTCTCGAAGAACGCGTACGCTTCCTTGTTCTTCTTGAGCGCGCTCAAGAAGTCCTCCGGGACGTTTGCATTCTTCGGCGACTCGTACGCACGAGCCCATCGGCCGTCGCCCCGGGCTGCTTCCACCGCACGCACTCCAGCGGGCTTCATCCGGCCCGCCTTTGTCAGCCGTTCAACATGCTCGGTGTTAACCTTGGACCACGCGCTCCGAATGCGGCGTGGAGTGAATCGCTGAAGAAATGACGTATCATCATAGCTGCGCTTCAAGCCATCTATCCAGCCATAACACAGGGCCACATCCAGCGCCTCGGCGTATGTGACGGTTTTCTGTCCCGAGTCCTTCTTGAAGATTCGGAGCCACACACCCTCTCCACTTGCATGACTCTTCGCGAGCCCGGTGTCCCAGCTCCTGGCCGACTTGAACGATAGAACTGGATCCGTCTCCAAGCCGCTCATTGTCTCCTCCAAAGTGAGCCTGCCAGCGCCTGCTGCGCCCTCAAGAATACTGATGCGGGGGAAAGGGTCCAGCAATTAACTGCCGCACCCTCCTCTGCTCGCGCCAACCGTCACCCAAACGGCCGTTCGGCACCGATGCTGCGAACGCGTAACGCCAGGGAAACGTTGGTAGCCTCGGCTACCCGGGCGCTAAAGCAGGGGAGGTAGATAAGACATGATGCGGGAGGAGATCCAAATGCAGGTCGAGCACCGCGCCGACGGTGTGGGACCAGGGCAGAGGGCCGCGGGTGGGTCGGAGCCATCGCTGGGCGAGCTGCTCAAGCGGCTGAGTACGGACACCGCCGAGTTGGTGAAACAGGAGGCGAATCTCGCCAAGGCTGAGATCACCGCGTCCGCGGGCGTCGTGGCACGCGACTCCATGAAAGTGGGCATGGCGGCCGGGCTCGCTCTGGCTGGCGTGCTGGCGCTGACGGCGTTCCTGGTCGTCGGACTTGGCGCGTTGCTGAGCAACTACTGGCTGTCCTCTCTCATCGTTGGCGCTGTCGTGCTCGCGGTCGGCGGCTTGATGGCGAAAAATGCAATCAGCGACATCAAGCAGCGCGGGCTCAAACCGGCACAGACTCTGGCGACGCTACGAGCCGACGCCACATGGGCGGAGCAGCAGGTAAACGAGTTGAAGCATGATCTGACGGCCGACACCACGGCCGCGAACCCGAGACGATAGGAGTAACAGTCATGGACAACACAACAGGATCCAAGCCGAACCCACAACCGAACGCGGGCGCCACGCCCCCGAAACCGGCCCAACCAGCCCAACCAGCCCAACCAGCGGCGCACGCCCAGCCTCCCAAGCCAGCGCAACCTGCGCAACCGAGCCTCGGCCAACAGGGCGCGAGTGCACCATCAGGGCGCATCTCAGGGCGCATCTCAGGGCGCATCTCAGGGCGCACAACCGGGCGCACAGGCCGGCAGCACAGCACAACAGCCCCCTAAATCCGCGACGCAGATCGCGTCCGAGACCAAGCACGACCTCGGGTCGCAGGCCAAGTCGGCTGTGGCGGCGGGGAAGGACCGCGCAGTCGACGCACTCGGCGGCGTCGCGCAGTCGCTGCAGGCCTCGGCAAAACAGATGCACGATCAACAGCAGAATGCCGTCGGTCACTATGTGGACCGCGCCGGGCAGCAGGTACAGCAGCTAGCTGATTATCTCAAGAACAACGATGCGAGTCAGATCGCCGATCAGACGGAAGAGTTCGCCCGTCGCAAGCCGGCCGTTTTCCTTGCCGGTGCGTTCGCGATTGGACTCGTAGGCGCTCGGTTCCTGAAGAGCTCGCGTCGCAAGGAGCGGCACGACCAGCAGAATGACAGCAGCGGTCTGCACCTCAACTCGTCGACTTCGCGGAACAGCTCTGACCACCGCGCGACGCCAACACTCGATCGTGAGCGCACGATGCCCGGCGCAGGTTCGGCAGGCCCCGCCGACACGTGGCGTAACGACCCCGCGGCCGGTGCAGGGATGGGCGGCTCCTTCGGCGGAACTGGCGCCGCTGGCAGCACTGGTATGACTACGCCAGGCTCTACGCCGCCGGCCGGAGCGGAGCGCAGATGATCCCGGGTGACGAGGGATACGACACGGGATACATCGGTGGCGGGCCGAACGCCCTGAGGGTCGACGAGCTCGTGTTCGTGGAAGTTGACAAAGGCGCCGCGCAGGACGACCCGAATGCGATCCGCGCAGACATATCAGAAACGCGTGACCGCATGAGTGACACTCTAGATGAGATAGGCGAGCGCCTGAATCCACATCGTGTCACTGAACAGGTGAAGGACAGTATCAGAGAGGCCACAATTGGGAGGGTTGAAAACATGGCGCAACAGGCAGCGGACCGAGTGAGCGAGACCAAGCGCGGCATAATGAACACCATCGAGGAGAATCCGATTCCTGCCGCGATGGTCGGACTGGGTTTGGGATGGATGATGTGGAACAGCCGGAGCAACTCGTCCAACAGTAGTGTGTCACAGTACGCAGCCGGCGATCGCAATCTCACCGGTAGCAGCAGGCAGAGCTCCAACCGCGGCTACAGCGAGCGCGGCTACGGGACCAGTAGCTACGGCGGCTACGGAGCTGGCACATCTCACGCGGGCAACGACGACAGCGGCGTGGTTGACACGCTCCGGGACAAGGCCAGCGATCTCGGCGGCGCGGCCAGAGATGCTGCCGGCAACCTCGGCGACACAGTCAAGGGCGCTGCAGGCAACCTGACGGATCGCGCGCAGAACGTCGCGGGGACTGTTGCTCAGGGTACTCGCGCGGGCACGCGCCGCGTAGAGGATGCGTTCTACGACAACCCTCTATTGACCGGCGCAGTCACGCTGGCACTCGGCCTTGCGGCCGGCCTTGCGGCACCTCGGACACACCCTGAAGTTGCACTGATGGGCGACGCCCGCGACGAGTTCGGCGACCGCATGCGCGGAGTTGTGCAGGACACCAAGCACAAGGCCGAGCACATCGCGGAACGCGTCGTGGATGAGACAAAGAACGCCGCGCACCAAGAGGGCCTCACCGCGCGGTAGCACGGCGCGGCGTGGTAGCGCTCAACGTCGGTAACGGCGGTGGTCGTAGTGGAAAGGCGAGAGTCCGCACCTCAACAGGTGCGGACTCTCGTTGCAATACTCGGCAGCGTTACTGCATCACTGCTTTACCAGATCTCGGGAGCTGGCCACGAACACACCACGACATCGCTAATGCTTCCTGGGATCCCGCACCTCGCGCTTGGTCCAGATCACCAGCAGCGCACAGCCGCTGTTTGACCCGGAGCTGAGTTCCAGTGGCGTCTCCGAAGGCTGGTAAAATTCGATTTGGGAGACGTCCTGCGGGTTTACCAGTTCATCGATGCTCTGTCCGTTGCCGTTCACCGGATTGCGGTCGATGAGGTACTGGACGCAGCCGTTTCCACGTGTCGTCGTGATGTTGGCCATACGGCCACTCCCGCTAACACTAAGCCCGGGGATGCGGCGCAACACGTCGCTGGTGAAGCTCGGACCGATATTGGTGATCTGATCCTCATCCATGTACTTGCCCATTCCCGTGGTGCGACGCTTCTCGAAGCCATTGCTTCCGATCGCTTCGGTCTGCTTCGCCTTTACGTCCACCGCCGCCAGCACCGGCGTGTACCTGCCAAGCCGTACCGTCATCTCGTTTGGAGTCCTGGACTTCACATCCATCGGGAGCTCCACGGGGGTGTAGCCCACCCGCCGAACCAACACGGCTTGCGTCCCTGCCGGTACACCGGTGAGCGTGAAGCTGCCGTCGGTATTGGTCGAGGTGCTCGCGTTGCTCCCCTGCACCGATACCCGTGCGTCTGGTACCGGCACGCCGCCAGCATTGGTCACCTTGCCCCTGATCACGGCTCTGCCGGATAGCGGCGCCTGCAGCGATCGCATGCCGTTCCTGCTTGGCGTGACGGCCGTAGCAGCGGTTCCGCCAGGCGTTCCCGTTTTTGCCCCGCTTGAGGCCGCACCCGTTGCTCCACTCCCGCTCGCCACTGCGGTCGCGGTCGCGGTCGAACCGACTTGAGGCGACGCGGACGGGAGATACAGCAGCCGCGTTGACACGGCCTGCTCGCTGGCTTCGATTGGGACCTCTGCGGTCCGCGCTGAGCCACGCGTCGCCTGTAGTGTTCCCTTGAAGGTCGCCGGTACACCGCAGATTCGGTACGTCCCGTTCGCCGCCACTGTTGTCTTGCGTAGCCGGGGCGCACTTCTGACACCCACATCGGCGCTGACCTCGGTTTCGGTCCACGCAACCGAGACCTCCGCCCCCTCGGCGGGTTTCTCGCTATCAGCGTCGAGGACCCGACCGAGAATCACACCAGGACCAAACCTGAGCTTGGCGGGTGTGCATACCACAGTGGTCAGGCTCCGCGGACCCGGAATCCCCAGCGTGATCGTCTGCACCCTTCCAGCCGCCACTGGGAGCGTATCCGACACCATGCGGATTCCCAGGGAGTCGAGCACCGGATGCGCTATGTCGAGCGTGTACTGCCCTGGAGGTAGCGAATCGATGCGGAAAGCGCCGGTGGCGGAGGTGAACGTGTGGTGTTGCGGCAACTGCACCACGGTCACAACGGCATGCACCAACGCGCCATCGTGGAGAGAGTCCTCCACGACGCCGACTATGCTTCCGGTTCCTGCTGGCATCTGCGCCAGCTTAGGCTCGGCGGTGCCCACCGCTTTCCCAGCCGCTGGATTACCAACCTTGGCGTCTACTTTGCCGCCTCCCTGTGCGCGCGCAATCAGGGGCACGGTGGCACCGGACAGCGCCAACGCTACTGCTACTGCTGTGGAACAGCGAGTCATAGGATTTCCATCAATGTTGCCCCATATATTACTCCAGATGGGGACCCAGAATTCAACACGCGACATCGTTTTTCTATCAGGTGCGCGCACACCTTTCGGCACCTTCGGCGGCGCGCTACGCGATATCAGCGCTATCGATTTGGCTGTTTACGCCTCGAAAGCTGCACTTGAACGCGCCAGCATAGCGCCGTCATTAATACAACAGACCATATTCGGGAATGTTCTGTACACCACGAACGACTCCCTGTACTTCGCCCGGCATGTCGCGCTCAAGAGCGGCTGCCCCACCGAGTCACCTGCACTTACTGTAAACCGATTGTGTGGCTCAGGGTTCCAAGCTGTCGTGAGTGGCGCAATGGAGATTATCACTGGCGAAGCTGAAGTTTGCCTCGTCGGAGGGGCAGAGTCCATGTCCCAGTCGCCCTACGCGGTGCGTGGAATCCGGTGGGGAATCCCGCTGGGCAAGTCCCCTGAGATGGAAGACACTCTCATGAAGGGGCTGGAGGACTCGTTTGCCGGCGTCTCCATGGCCGACACGGCTGAGAACCTGGCCGAAAAATACACCATTGACCGGGCCGCGTCCGACGAGATGGCGCTCAGATCACAAACCCTCGCCCGAGATGCATGGGCGGGTGGAATCTACGACAACGAGGTCATTGGGGTCCCGGTTCGGAATCCCAAAACTCGCCAAATGGAAGAGTTCAGGCGCGACGAGCACATGCGCCCCGAGTCGACCGCGGAGGGACTGGCCAAACTCCGCACGGCGTTCCGCGAGAACGGGGTCGTGACCGCAGGCAACGCCTCGGGTATCGGTGACGGAGCTGCGGCGATGGTGATCTCCAGCGCGGAGTTCGCCGAGCGCAACGGCGTGAAGCCGCTCGGGCGCCTGGTGTCCTGGGGACTTGCCGGTGTCGATCCAAAGATCATGGGGATCGGCCCCGTCCCCGCCTCGCGTGCAGCCCTCCAGCGCGCCGAAATGACGATGGACGACATGGATCTCGTCGAAGTGAACGAGGCCTTCGCTCCGCAGACGTGCGCCGTCGAGCGGGAGCTCTGCATCCCGCGTGAAAAACTCAACATCCACGGCGGGGCCATCGCGCTGAGCCACCCGCTTGCGGCATCGGGAGCGCGCATCACGGTTCATCTACTGCACGCTCTGCGGGCCACGGGCAAGCGCTACGGACTCGGCACCGCCTGCATCGGTGGTGGCCAGGGAATCGCTGTAGTGGTGGAGTCTTTCCCGGCTTGAGCGTGTACCAGAACAACAGAACCAACAGATCATTGATGCCCATCATACCGACCACCTCTCGCTTCCGACTGGCCTCAGTGTCACTGGCGCTCGTCGCAGGCGCAACGCTCTCGGGAACACTTGCCTGCGCCTCTGGCGCTACTCCGGCCAGCTCCGGAGCGCCTGAGCCTGCGACTACGGTGGTGGTCCCCCCCAAGGCCAACGCGCAGTGGCCGGTAAAGACGCGTGAGCACGTTGATCTCTGGCTCCATGGATTCGCACTGCTACAGACCGACAGCACCCTCGTCCCATTCTTTCGCCGAGGCTATCGCGACGACCTCACTGTACTGAAGAACCGCGCGAATGTGACGACACAGTTCGACGTCAATCGTGATCGCCTGCAAAGCCAGATGGCGTCCAACCGCTTGCTCGTGAACGCGCAGTTTGTGCCGTTCTACTTCGCTTCGATGGAAGAGATGCGAACCACCATCGACCGCTTCGTTGCGGCAGCTGGCAACGTGCAGTCTGCGCGATCCCAGCAGGAGGCGATGCAGTTCGGCGTGCTCGCCAGTTATTTCCAGACTGCAACGGAACGATCATGGCTCTCCCTGTTCGCCTCGGCACTTTGGGATGAGGATGCCAAGTTCTACCACTCGTACTGGACGCAGCAGCAGCGCGAGCGCGCCAACGTGATCGACTCCGTGCAGTCAATGTGGCAGCACACCGTACGTCCGCGACTGCAGCGCGTACTCAACAACACGCAGCAGCGTGACGGGGACATCCTCCTGTCGCTGCCGCTGGATGGCGAAGGACGCAGCATGAGCGGGAGCGGAGGCAATCAGCGCAACGTTGTCGCAGTCTCCTTCCCGGCACGGCCGGCCGATGCCCCGGACGCGATGTACGTGATCGCGCACGAGATTGTGGGGAGCATCACCAACACCGCACTTGCGGACAACACCACGCCCGCGGAGCAGCGTAGCGGTGCGGTCGATCGCCTGGCCAGTGCCGCGGCGGTGCGCGGCGGGCTGATGCTAATGGAGAAGCTGGTTCCTGAACTGGCCGACGGATACGCCCGCTATTACGTGCGCGCAACAGGACGAACGTTGGCAGCAAACCCGCGCGTACAGATCGCTGCGCTCTTCCCTCTCCCCGACGTGATCCGCGACGCGATCGCGCGTCAGATCGATCAAGTACAAGGTGGCATCTAACCTCCCGTCCCCGCCGGACGACGGTGGCCTGGTCCCGGCGAACGCCCAAGGCGTCCAGAGCGCCCCAAACGCGCAGAATGGGCTCGATCGACGCGCCGTTGAGCGTGTGCTCGCGCGAGCGGCAGAGCTCCAGGGCATTGGCGGCGATGAGAGCGACGCTGACGCGATTACCGAGGAACAGCTCCTCGACATTGCGAAGGAAGCCGGACTCGCCACCACTAGTGTGCGTCAGGCGCTCGCCGAAGAGCGCACTCGCATACACACCGCTGACGACACCAACGGCCGTTGGCTGGTGCGCGTTGCCGGGCCGTCTGTTGTTTCCGCGTCACGCACCATCCTGGGCGAGCCCGAGGCCATGGTCGCAGCGCTCGACTCGTGGATGCAGCGCGACGAATGTATGCAGGTGCAGCGCCGCTTCGCCGATCGGGTGGTGTGGGAGCCGCGCACGGATTGGTACGGTGCGATCAAGCGCGGTCTGCGCATTGGAGGACGCTCGTATCATCTGACGCGTGCACGGCAGGTCGCGGCCACCGTCGTCCCCGTCGATGCCGACCGCACGCTCGTTCGACTGGACGCAGATCTGTCACAGTCCAGATCCAATCTCGTTCGCGCCGGAGGTGCACTCGGCGCCAGCGGAGCCGTCGCTGGTGGAACGGCCGTAGCGCTGGGCGTGGTAGCACACCTAGCCGCGGCGCTGGTAGTCATGAGCGCGGGTGTTCCACTCGTCGCGGGCGGCGCGGGAGCCTACATGCTCATGCGCAGACATCATGGATTCGCCGAGCGCATGGCGCTGGCGCTGGAGCAGGTACTCGACCGTCTTGAGTATGGTGATGTGCGCCGTCCAGCGAACCTGCTCGACTCCTTCACCGCTCCGCGCGCGTCGTTTCGTTGATGCGCGCCCAGCGCGCGCTTTACTACCACTCCAGCAATGGCCGACATGAGTGACATAAACAAAGTGGGCGTGCTCGGAGGCGGACTCATGGGCTCCGGGATCGCACAGGTATGCGCACAGGCAGGTCACCCCACGATCGTGCGCGAGGTGTCCGATACCCTGTGTGATCGCGCACGTGCATCCGTCGTGAGGTCGTTCGACAAGGCAATCGAGCGCGGTAAGGCCACAGCGGACGACAAAAACAGCGCGCTGTCCATGATCAGCTTCACCACCGAGCTTGATGCGCTCGCCGACGTCGACATCGTGATCGAAGCGGTGGTCGAAGATCTCGCGGTGAAGACCGATGCGTTCAGCAAGCTTGACAACATCTGTGCCCCTGCGACGATCTTTGCGTCCAACACGTCCAGCCTCACCATCGCGGAGATCGCCGCGGCGACGGGGCGCCCTGGGAACTTTGCGGGGTTGCATTTTTTCAACCCGGTTCCGGTCATGAAGTTGGTTGAGGTAGTGCGCGCGATCCGAACCAGCGAAGAAACGCTCGAGCGTGCGATGACTTTTGTGCGTTCGCTCGGTAAGGAGCCGATTCGCGCGCATGACAATTCGGGTTTCATCGTAAACCTTCTGCTCGTCCCGTACATGATCGACGCAATCCGCGCGCTTGATTCTGGTGTGGGTTCTGTCGCCGATATCGATAAGGGAATGATGCTTGGTGCCGGTTATCCGATGGGTCCGTTCACGCTGCTGGACTTTGTCGGACTCGACACAACCTACAAGATCGCCGAGATCATGTACGAGGAGTACCGGGAGCAGCGCTATGCCCCGCCGCCGCTGCTCAAGCGCATGGTGCTGGCCGGCATGTACGGCAAGAAGGCCGGGCTGGGATTCTACGACTACTCCCACAACCCGCCGGTGCCGAATGATCTCGGGCTCTGACGCCACAGCGTTCAAGCGCCGAAAATGACTAAGCCCGAGCTTTTCCGCGGCGTCTTTCGTACCGATGCGGAAGCCCTCGCCGTCTATTCCGAAGCGGCCGGAATAGCGCGTGTTTATCCGCGCGCGATCGCGGTGCCGGCCGACATCGCTGACGTGCAGACGCTTGTGCGCTGGGCCCACGACAGCGTCACTCCCCTCATAGCACGCGGGTCGGGGAGCAGCATGGGCGGCGGAGCCATTGGCGACGGGGTGATAGTCGACATGAGCCGCATGAACGACATCGGAGATGTGGATGTCGCGCGCCACCGTGTTGCCGTGGGGCCAGGTGCGCTGCGTGGCGCGGTGGAGCAGGCCGCTCACGCGCACGGCCTACGCTTCCCACCCGACCCATCCAGCGGCGCGTTCTGCACAATTGGCGGAATGGTCTCGACCAATGCGTCCGGTGCGCACACGCTCCGGTTCGGATCAACACGCGCGTGGGTCGCCGCGCTCGATTGCGTGTTCGACGACGGGTCACGTGGCATGATTACGCGCGGCGAGCCGCTCCCCAGTGGTATTCCAGCGATCGAGCGGCTGTTGAGCCTTGATGCGTCGCTCCGTACTGCCGATACCGCGCGCGCCGCCGTGCACGCTGGCGTTCTCAAGGAGTCGTCTGGCTACGGCGTTCACGCGTACAACCAGAGCGGCGAGTTGATTGATCTGCTCGTCGGAAGCGAGGGGACGCTCGCCATCATCGTCGGCGTTCAGCTCATGCTCGCCGATGCGGCAAGCGCCACGAGCTCGCTCCTCGGCGCATTCCCCACGCTTGAAGGAGCGGTGCACGGTGCGATCGGTGCACGCAACGCCGGCGCTGTCGCGTGTGAATTGCTCGATCGCACCTTTCTCGATGTCGCTGTGGAAGCCGCGGCTCAGTTGCGCGTACCCGCCGGCACGGAAGCGGTTCTGATGGCGGAAGTCGAAGGCAACACCGCAGATGACGCATCACTTGCCGCGAAGACGCTGGGCGAGGCGTTCCGTGTCGCTGGTGCGAGCTCCGTCACCCTCGCACTCACTCGCGGCGAAGAGGAACGGATGTGGGAGCTGCGCCATGCGGCCAGCCCTGTTCTCGCCACGCTCGGACCGTCGCTCACGTCAATGCAGTTCGTCGAGGACGGCGCCGTTCCCCCCGATCGACTCCCGGAATACGTACGCGGAGTGCGCGCGATCCTCGATCGCTACCAGGTGCGCGGTGTAATCTTCGGCCACGCTGGCGATTCCCACGTACACGTGAATCCGCTCATAGACGTGGACAGACCCGGCTGGCGCGCCACCGTGCAGCACGTACTCGATGATGTGGTTCGTCTCACGGCAGAGCTTGGCGGAACACTCGCCGGAGAGCATGGTGATGGCCGCCTGCGCACTCCGCTGCTGCACGACGTGTGGCCCGTGGACGCTATGACCGCGTTCCGTGCGGTGAAAAGCGCCTTTGATCCCATGGGCATATTCAATCCCGGCGTCAAGATTCCCATTGAGGGCGAGCGCGCCATCGGCGACATCAAGTACGATCCGTCACTCGTCCTGCTGCCGCCACGCGCAGCCGCGGCACTGGCCCGTGTTTATGGCGATCGTGCATACGACCGTTTCCGTCTCGACATGATCGACCAGCCGGCATAGTTTTGCCGAACATTTCCCCCCACCCCGACCATTCCGGACCCGTGTTCTATACCGAGCCCAAGATCACCGTCATTGCGCGTCCCCAGTTCGTCGATCCCCCTGATCTCCAGGTCAACTGGCTCGGCGACAGCACCGACGGCGAGCGCCTGGCCGAATTCGCGGGTCGGCTGTGCTACATGAGTCAGCGCAATCCAGCGTCGCGCACCACGCGCGACTACCTGGAGAACATCAAGAAGCAGGGCCACGGCAGCGTGCTGGAGCACGCCAACTATTCGTTGCTCCTCGAGGGCGTGAGCCGCTCGCTAACGCACGAGCTGGTGCGACACAGGGCAGGCTTCGCATTTTCTCAGCTTTCGCAGCGGTATGTCGACGAGTCCGACGCGAACTTCGTGGTACCGCCAGCGATAGTCGGTGATGATTCACTCTACACCGCGTGGAAGTCGCAGATAGAGAGTGCGCAGGCATCATATGTGGCTCTGGTCGACCAACTCATGCAGCGCTACGCTTGGGTCGCCGACAAGGTGCATCGACGCAAGATGGCGCGCGAAGCTGCGCGTGGAGTGCTCCCAAATTCCACTGAGACCAAGATCGTCGTCACCGCCAACGCACGCGCATGGCGCACGATGTTGGAGCTACGCGCCGGCGAAGGAGCCGAGCTGGAGATTCGCCGCTGTGCGGTGGCAATCCTCAGGGTGCTCGCGGGCGAGGCGCCGGCTTTCTTCGACGATTTCGAGATCTACGTGGGGGACGACCGACGCGAAGCGGCGCGGGTGGGCTACCACAAGGTGTAGTGCGAGCAGGCGCATCGCTCGAAGCCTTCAATTCGCCTGACACGCAGTGGACACAGCCGTGACAGATCCGCACCGGCCGGATGGGCATCCGCGCGCCGCGTCGCCGGGTGCAGTACCCAGTGCACAACCGGGTGCATCACGTGGTGCATTTGCAGCGCTCGCGCTAGCGGGGAGTCTCTGGGGCACCGGCTTCCTGTTCGGCAAGATCGCGCTTGTAGAGATGGGCGTGGGTCACATGGTGTTATACCGCTTTCTCTTTGCGTGTATTGGACTCCTCGCCGTTGCGTTCCATCAGCGCCGCACGGAGCGCTTCACCATGCCGCCGCGCTCAGATGTACTCACCTTTCTCGTAGCAGCGGCGCTGTATGTTCCCGTGCAATTCCTCGTCGAATTCGAGGGGCTCGCTCGAACCACGGTCGCGCACGCCTCACTCATGGTGGGGATGCTCCCCATATTGCTCGCGCTGGGAGCCGTCCTGTTCACGCATGAGCGCCTCGACCGTACGGGCTGGCTCACGCTCTTTGCATCCACGCTGGGTGCCGCGCTCATAGTCATGCGCGCCGCATCCAGCTCTGACAGTGCAGCGGGCGGTCCGACCCTGCTTGGTGATCTTCTGGTGCTCGCCTCAATGCTTGCGGCGGTTGCATGGGTACTGGTCACCAAACGGCTCATGCAGCACGGGCGTCGTTATTCCCCGGTGCTCGCGAGCATCTACGTTATTGTTCCCGGCACGGTAATGCTGGCTGCTTGGGTCCTCGTCGTGGACGGACCACCGCCAATCCATATATCAATGCGCGGGTGGCTGGCGCTCGCCGAGCAGGGGCTGTTCGCTACCGCAGCGACAACACTGCTCTGGAACTGGGGCCTCGAACGAGTGCCGATCGCACGTGCGGGAATCTTCATCAATCTCGAGCCGGTGGTGGGCGCGATACTCGGGATCGTGGTGTTGCACGAAACACTAGGGCCGCTGGCACTTGCTGGCGGTGCGCTCATCGTCGGTGCCGCTGTGGTATTTACGAGGAACGGTTCGAGCTGAACCGTGGATCGATCTGATCCGTCAACGGATTGTATATTTCAATACCACTCACCGTCAGCGGGAGATCGTCATGGCGCTCGTCATCTTCATCGTCATCCTCCTCTTGGTCGCGTTCTTTTTCATCGGCGCGTACAACAAGCTCGTCTCCCTCAAGGCACAGGTCGAGAACGCGTGGAAGCAGATAGACGTTCAGCTCAAGCGTCGGCACGACCTCATCCCCAATCTCGTCAACACCGTCAGGGGCGCGATGGGCTTTGAGCGCGAGACACTCGAAGCAGTCGTTGAGGCACGTAACAGGGCTGTGGCCGTCGTGAGCGGCACCTCGAGCGGGACGCCGAGTCCGTCCGGCGTGGCGCAGACCGCATCCGCCGAAACGCAGCTTACCGGTGCGCTGTCGCGCCTCATGGCTGTCGTCGAAGCGTATCCCGATTTGAAGGCCACCGGCAACGTAGCGCAGTTGCAGGAAGAGCTCAGTTCAACGGAGAACAAGATCGCTTTCGCGCGGCAGCTCTACAACGATACGGCTACGCGGTACAACGCGGCCCAGCGCATGTTCCCCACCGTGCTGTTCGCCGGGATGGCCGGCGCATCGCAGGTTCCACTCTGGGAGATCAGCGACGAAGTCGAGCGTGCTGTGCCGAACGTGGATCTGGGCTTCGGCGCCAAGAGCTAGGGATCCACCGCCGATGTAAGGGAGCTCCGAAGAGCGCACCCAAGCGGGCGGCCAATTGAGTATGCAATAGCGCATGCAAGCGAGCACTGACCTCTTCGCCCAGCAGGAAGCCAACAGGAAGGCGAGTCGCCGGCTGGTAATCGGCTTCGTCATCTTTGTCGCGTGGCTTGGCTTCGGCGGTGACATCATCTGGTATCTCGCGTCGTCGCGGGAAGCGGTGGCGCGCGCGGCGGAGGGGTTGTCGGCCAACGCGGTGCATCACTTCCCCGGTCTGGGAATTCTCCTCCTCGCCGTAGCGCTCGTCATCATCTGGTGGGCATTTGCTTTCGGCTCCGCGCAGATCATCTCATCCACCGGAGCGAGGGAGATAACCGCACCCACGACGGCCGCGGAAAGTCAGCTCGTCAACATTGTCGACGAGATGTCCATAGCGTCTGGTGTCCCGCGGCCGCGCATCTGGATTATTCCTGACGACGCGCCAAACGCGCTCACCACCGGTATCGACGCTGCCTCCGCTCAACTGGCCGTCACTCAGGGATTGCTGGACGGCTACTCGCGCGACGAGTTGCAGGCGGTGATCGGGCACGAGATGGGACACATCGCCAATCTGGACGTGCGACTCATGACGCTGCTCACCGCGCTGGTGGGTCTCGTCGCCTTCGTGCACGGTGCCACGTTCCGGGTAATGCGCTTCGGCGGCATGCGTGGCGGCGGTAGAAGCGGCAGCCGTTCGCGCGGTGGAGGCGGCGCCGGCGGAGTTCTCATCATCGTCCTCGCGGTGGTCTGGGTGATCAGCTGGCTGATTGCCCCGCTCGTCACGCGCTTCGTGGTTATGAGAGTTGGTCGATCGCGCGAATTTCTCGCCGACGCCATGAGCGCCCAGTACACGCGCAACCCCGGCGCCCTCGCCGACGCGCTGGACAAGATCAGCCGCTCCACCGCCGTATCCGACGCGATCCCGAGCAGCAGCGCGCAGCTCTGCATCATGGACCCGTCCAGCTCGGACCGAAGTGAGCGCAGAGGGCGTTGGGCCGATCTGATGGCAACGCACCCGCCCGTTGCGGAGCGGGTAGAAAGGCTTCGACAGATGGCATATCAGTCAGTAGCATAATTCGCCACAGGTCCAGCAGAAGGAGGAAGCACCACCGGAAGCACCACCGAGTCCTGAGTTTCCTACTATTTCACGCAGACTCTACGTTTACGTTGTACTACAACGTAAACAAGGCTTTCATGGGGCGCTTTACCGAGTCTGAGGTTGCCCGAGCCGCTGCGCGAGGAGTTGGAGCGGGAGTTCGCGACGCGGAGGATAAACGGATGGTCGGCCGGGGTAATGATTTACTTACCGAGGCGCTCCGGAAGCGGCGCGTCCCAAGCACCGGTCGAACGGTCGGTTTGTGCACCGCATGTTGCTCGTCGGCCGCTCTGGCGAGAGCAGCCAGAAAGTCCGTCACGAATTGGGAGATGCTCGTGCCGTGAACCTCACTGTACGCATGCGGCCCGCGAGCACATCGAGGTATGCTTTTACTGCAGCGGTGTAGCCCAGCTCCAGAGAGTCGGCGATGAACGCGTGTCCGATCGAAACCTCCTGGATTTGCGGCGAGGCATCGACGAGAGGCTGCAGATTCGAGAGGTTAAGATCGTGGCCAGCGTTCACACCGAGACCGGCATTGTGCGCCCGCTGGGCAGTAGCACTCACGCTCGCCCGCAATTCCGCCTCTCGTGCGGTGCCGAACGCCTTTGCATAGGGCTCCGTGTAAAGCTCAACGCGTGCCGCACCAACGGCACGCGCGAGCGCGATCCGGTCCGCGTCGGCAGCTGTCGCCGCATCCATAAAGAGGGATGTCCGCACGCCAGCAGCGTTCAACGCTCCGATGGCTCTCGTGAGCAGCGCGTGCTGGTCGTCGACGTCCCAGCCGTGGTCTGACGTTCGCTGCTCGGGGCCGTCAGGAACCAGCGTGCATTGGTGTGCCCGCACTTCCAGCACCAATGCAATGAAGTCATCCGATGGATAGCCTTCGACGTTGAGCTCGGCCCCGAGCTCACGCACCAACGGCGCGAGCTCGCGAACATCGCCAGGCAAAATGTGGCGTCGGTCGGGCCGTGGGTGCACGGTAATGCCGTCCGCGCCAGCCTCAAGGCAGAGCTGCGCGGCGCGGAGCACATTTGGGATACCGAGGTCGCGCGTGTTCCGGACCAGGGCCACCTTGTTCAGGTTCACGCTGAAGCGAATCATGACATCAGGCCCATACAGACTTCTCTCGACTGTCGGGAATTATCAGTACGTGAACTGCCGTAGTTCGAGCGAACATTATGCGTAAAGGCCCACATGGACAAACATGACTCCTCGTGGCGAATTACGTCCTAGTGCGACGTACTAGTCACAGAAGCACCAACCGCCGACGACCCAAGAGCCTTCTGCAACGCACGCATCTCCACGTCGAGCTCCGCACGCAACGTGTTGTAACGCTCCACGGCATCGTGCCCAACCGCCTGATCGGCGGCGGTGGTCATGCTGTACAGGTACGTGATGTGTGCCTGCAACCCCGGCTTGCTGTAGCGAATGGACGGAGTGACGAGCTCGGCCTCGATCGCTGATACCGCCGCGAGTGTGTCGGCAGCCGGTCCCGTCGCGCCCTTGAGGCGTGTACGCGCGGCACGCACGGCGGCCACAGCGCGGTTTGCGTCACTCACCAGATCGCGCACGCGCACGTTGTGCTCGAACTGGCCGCGGAGATCGGCGAGCGACACACCGTCCCGCGCCACACGCGGATCGATCCTGATCTCGAGTGGCTGAGTTTCGGTCGGCGCCGTTGCACCGCTCTGTCCGCCGGCTGTGAGTCGCACACGGTACGCACCAGGAACAGCCATCGGGCCGCCGTTCCCCGCGCCGCCCGTTGCGGCCTGCCACGGTCCTGGGTACCTGAGATCCCAGATGAATCGATTGATGCCCTGATGCTTTGGAAGCACAACCGCAACACCCTGTCCCCTGATCGGCGCTTCCTCGTCCGCCGCATCCACATCCGCTAGCTCTGGACGTGAAGCTGTCCGCGCGGACTCGCTCGAAAAGCTGCGCACAATATTACCTGTCGCGTCGAGAATATCCAACGTTACCGCTCCGACTGGAACAGTCGCGAGATAGTAGTCGATCGTCGCGCCCGGACGCGGGTACTGCGGCCCGGCCGGATCAGCTGCGCCCCTCGCGCCAGCGTAGCGCATACGGTACGCTGCACGCGGCGTGAAGAGGTGCGCGCTGGATGACGCTACCGAGTCGCTCCACTGCTGCAGCGGAGTCACGTCGTCCAGTATCCAGAACGATCTCCCCTGCGTCGAGATCACCAGATCCTTCTGGTGCACGCGGATGTCAGTGATGGGCGTGGCTGGAAGGTTCAACTGGAATGGCTGCCAGCGAGCGCCATTGTCGAACGAGACGAACATGCCGAACTCGGTGCCGGCGTACAACAGTCCCGCACGGTCAGGATCCTCGCGTACCACGCGCGTCGGGTAGTCGCTCGGTATTCCGTTCGCACCGTTGGTCAGCAACGTCCACGTGCTCCCGTAATTGTCGGTCCGATAGATGTACGGACGGAAGTCACCCAGCAGGTATCGATACACGGCGATGTAGGCCGACCCCGCGCGATGTGGCGAAGGCTCGATGTTCTGCACGCGCCCACCCGGAAGCAGCCCCTTGGGCGTGACGTTCTTCCACGTTTTCCCGTCGTCGCGAGTGACGTACACCGGGCCGTCGTTCGAACCCGTCCAGATGAGCCCCGTCTCCAGCGGCGACTCACGGATCGCGTACAGCGTGCTGTAAACTTCTTCACCAGTCACGTCGCGCGTGATCGGGCCGCCGCTCACGATGCTCTGGTACCGCGGATCGTGCGCCGTTAGGTCCGGGCTCATCTTCTCCCACGTAACACCCTCATCGCGCGTACGATGCAGAAACTGCGAGCCGTAATAGACGACGTGCGGATCGTGCGGCGACACTTCCATCGGGGAGACGCGCTGAAAGCGATAGGTGAGATCGCTTGGCGGATTGCCATATAGCGACTGCGCTCCTACCCAGTACTGCTTCTCCTGCCCTGTCCTGAGCGACATGCGGCTGAACTGACCCTTGCACGACGCGTACACCGTATCGGGGTTGGTGATGTGCGGCATGATCGGCCCCGTCTCGCACCCCGGCCCGGTACGCCACTCCTCAGCCTGACCGGTGTTGAGCGGCAGGCTCGGCACTATGAGCGTCGTGTTGTCCTGCTGCGCGCCGTAAATGCGGTACGGGAACTGATCGTCCAACGCGACCGCGTAGATCTCAGCTGTCGGCTGATTGTACTGGGTTGACCATGTACGTCCGCCGTCGAGCGACACATTCGCGCCGCCGTCGTTGGCCTGGATCATGACGTTGCCGTCCTTCGGGCTGATCCACATGTCGTGGTTGTCGCCATGCGGCACACGCATGGTCCGGAACGTCTTCCCGCCATCAACAGACTTGAAGAATCCTTCAGCACCACCGTACACAATATCTGCGTTGGTGGGATCGGCCGCGAGCGTCACATAATAGAACGGACGAGTTATCAGCTGAGGATTGGTGCTCACAAGAGCCCAGTGCTCACCCGCGTCATCGGAGCGATATAATCCGCCGCCCGGCTTCGCCTCTATCAACGCATACACCCGATTCGGGTTGGCCGCGATGACTGCTATGTTGCTCTTCCCAAAAACATCATGCGGCAAACCGTTACCGAGCTTGGTCCAGTGGTCGCCGCCATCTACACTCTTGTACAACCCGCCTTCGCGCGCGCCGCTGATAATCGTCCACGGCCGCCGCTCGCCGTGCCACATGGACGCATATATAACGTTCGGGTTCCCCGGCTGCAGCTCGATGTCGGCCGACCCTGTGCTGTCGGAGATGAAGAGCACCTTGGTCCACGTCTTACCACCGTCCCTGGTGCGAAACACACCGCGCTCCGCGTTGGGCTTGAACGCGTTCCCGATCGCGGCGACGTATGCAGTGTTGGGATCTGTCGGATGAATGCGCACGCCGCCAATCTGACCAGCGTCGCGCAATCCGGCAAAGCTCCACGTCTTTCCGCCGTCGACTGATTTGTACACACCGCGGCCCGTGGAAACGTTGCTGCGAATGTCATCCGAGCCAGTGCCCACATAGATGACATTGGGATCGGATTCCGCAACGTCAATCGAGCCAATCGATGGGATGGGGATCTTTCCGTCAGAGATGGGGATCCAGCTCGCCCCGGCGTCGGTGGTCCGCCACACGCCGCCACTCGCGACGCCCATGTAGAACGTGCGCGGCTGTGACGAGACGCCCGTCACCGTGGTGACTCGGCCGCCCCGCGCAGGTCCAACCATTCGGTAGCCAAGATCACCGAACGGTGTGACGGCTGATACGGTCACATTACCGGCCGCCGACCGCGGTGCGCTCTGTGCGGCGATCGAATGGCTTGTCGCGGCCACCAGTGTGGCAACTGCTGCGAGTGAGGCTAGACGTAGTCCGCGCGGGGCGGAAGTGATGCTTTGCATGCGCCTAATGTATTTCTCGGCGGTGAGCAGCACGAGATGTAACATGGGATGTTTCTCGTGCTGCGCCTACACTCCCGGGCGAGAGCCTTGCGAGCGATTACGCCTTAGTGCTCCCACCCCACGCATTCAGCAGGTCTTCCGCGATGCGCCCGATGGTCGCTTCCAGGTCGAAGAAGTCGCCCTTGTTCTGGTTGGTGAAGACCGATACCACGATCGGTCCGCTCGCGCCGTAGATGATCCCGACATCATTCCCGATGATGGGTGGCCAGTCACCGGTCTTGTGCCCCACCGCTGCACGGAAGCGGATGCGCTGCGGCAGACGCGAAAAGTAGAACTGGCGGCGCAGGATCGCCACCATGTCGTGGGTGGACTGTTGATTCGCCAGCTCGCCCTTCTGGATTTGCTCCAGGAAACGAGACATCTCGCGCGGTGTTGTGCGCCCGAACCACCTGGTAGAGTCGCCCACGTAGGCGAATGATCGGGCCGTCGCGCCAGAGTCATTCGGCGGCGACTTTTCGTACACCTCGCGGTCGGTGAGCGTGTGGTACTTGGGGTCGAGTTGCTCCCACACGCCGCGAAATAGCTGACTGATCGGCATCCGCAGACGCGTCTCGCGATAGCCGAGCGAGTCGAGCATCCGGTTCACCCGATCCAAGCCGACACGGGTGATCATAATGTCCGTTGCGGTGTTGTCGCTCGTGATTATCATCTGCGTGATCAGATCGCGATACGTGGGCTGCAGTCCCACGGCAAAGGTGCTGAGAAGCCCTGTGCCGCGCCTCAGATCCTCACGCCGGATGGTATATCGCTCATCCAGATTCAGCCGTCCCGACTCGGCGTCCCGGAATGCGAGCACCATCACCGGGATCTTGATCACGCTCACCGTATTCACCGGCTGATCCGGACGCACGCTGACCTCACGCCCCGTGCGCAGATCCTTGGCATACATTGCGCTCTCGGCATTGAGCGCGGCTAGACGCTGCGCTATGGTCGCCTGCAAGTTGCTTGCGGTGGTGGGTGCCGGGCCACCCGCGGTGGCAGTTGATGCCTGCCCCGCTGGGCTACTCGCGCAACCGGCCGCGGAGACCACGACAGCCGCCGCGAGTAGACAGGATGATCCAACGTGACGCATCTGTGTGCTTCGCATCTTCGTTCGCCCCTTGCTCTGGTCCATGAATGCCTGCTCGACAAAGCTACCGCGCGGCGGGACCACGCGTCGAGGCCTACTTCAGGACCGAAACAAAAGCAGGGCCGCGCTCTTCACGCGGCCCTGCTCGACTTCTTACTGCCACTTCGTACTGCCACTACTCGGACATTTCAGCTTTCGAATTCACCCTCTCCATTGTACACCAGCCCCTCGCCCTCGCGAACTCGGTCCAGTAGCCCGCCACCGTCAGCAAGACCCCTGTCCGACGCCGACACCCGCTCGACGCTGCTCCGCTCGAACCACGCCAGGTTCAGCGCTGCATCCGGGACCGGTGCGCTCTGCCCGTCGAACACGGACTGCGCTCCGAAATCCATTGCCCCTCCCGTGATTGATTGACGCACGCTACCGTGCGCACCCTCGTTACACCGGCTCATCACAACAAGTTTCGAGCCAGCTCTGGAAAGCTTAACACCGGGGACAGAGAGAGTCGAGTTCGACCAGCAGCGTTACGTCGTTGGTACTATATCCGACTCACGAACCGACCTACTGTAACAATTTGTTACATCTCTGCACATGACAGCGCTGTCGCACGTGACCTACACGTGCCGTGTCGATCCGACACAGCATGTGTGTCAGATTCCGATACAGCGCCAGTCACCGGATCGTGCTGGCATCCACGCCGCGCGTCGCGAAGACGCGCGCGACGGTGTCGGCGATCTTATTGTTCGGTGTGCTGGCGCCCGCGGTAATGCCCACGCGCACAGCGCCAGCCTGGCTCAACCAACCGTCGGTCTCCACGTCGTCGTGCCCCTGCCGTATCCTGTGGCGGATGACACCGCTCTCGGGCTCGATGCACTGCGCGTCTTCGATGTGGTACGTGGTCACACGCTCGGCGCACAGCGCCGCGAGCGAGATGGTGTTGCTGGAATTGTAGCCGCCAACCACCACCATAACGTCGAGTGGCTCTTCCAATAGCTCCATCACGGCGTCCTGACGGTCCTGCGTGGCCGAGCAGATGGTGTCGAAGGTACGGAAGTTGACTGCGGCATATTCCTCGCCCTGGCCGCGCACCATCGCCGCACGAAACTCAGCGGCGATGGCGAGGCTTTCGCGAGCCAGCATCGTCGTCTGGTTGGCGACTCCAATGCGCGCCAGGTCGCGCGCCGGATCGAAACCAGGCGATGCGGCGTGCGCGAACCGCTTGCTGATCTCGGCGGCGGTGCGCTTCCCTTCCAGAAAGTCGCAGACGACGAGTGCTTCGTCCATATCGCGCACCACCAGATAGTGACCGCCACGGTACTTCATCACCTGCGAAGCCGTCGCGCGCGTCTCCTCGTGGTAGTACTTGCCATGGATGAGCGCGGTGTAGCCATCACGAGCGTAGCCATCCACCCGCTTCCAGACATTTAGCACCGAGCCGCACGTGGTATCGACCATGATGCAGCCGAGCTGTCGCAGCGTTTCGAAATCAGCGACCGTCAGACCGAATGCGGGGAGGATGACGACGTCCTCCGGATGCACGATCGAGAAGTCGAACGACGCCTCGTTCGGAGCGGTATGGTGCTCCAGGAAGATCACACCCATGTCCCGGAGGCGCTGATTGATGTGCGGATTGTGGATGATCTCACCGGCAAGGAATATCCGGCGCTCCGGAAATTTCTTTCGCGTCTGGTACGCATACTCGACGGCGCGCTCGACGCCGTAGCAGAAGCCAAACTCTCGCGCCAATCTCACCGTCACGTCGCCCGCGTTCAGCGCATAGTCGCGCTCCTTGAGCAGATCGACGATGCGGCCGTCGTACGCCGCGGCGAGATCACCTTCCACGGCGGACTTGAGGCCGAACCCCTTTCGGAAGTACGTAGGCTCGGGCGCGGGAGAGATGGTGGAATCGGCCATGTCGCAATTTAACGGCATGGCTCGAATGGGGGCGCGCCCCGGCCCTGTGTCGGGCGGCCGCCGGTCGCTCCTACTGAAAGGTGACCGGGACTCCGGGCTGCACCGTACCGCTGAGGGTCCACGCGTCCCAATTGGTGAGTCGGACGCAGCCGTGCGACTGAGTGACACCGATGGTGGCCGGGTTCTCGGTGCCGTGAATCCCGTAGTGCTCTTTTGAGAGCGCCATCCAGACCACTCCCACGGGAGAATTGGGTCCTTTGGGGAGGCGCGCCTCGGGCCTGCTGTCCGGCACTTCGTGGAAGAGCGTTGGCTGATAGTGAAAGGCGGGCATCTTGGTGATGCTTGCAATCGAGAAATCGCCCGTGGGGGATGGATCGTACGAGTTGCCAAGCGTGGATGGATAGTGCGCTACGATCTTGCCGTTGGCGTCGATTGCATGGGTCCAGAAGTCCTTCTTGGAGATCGTGATGCGCGCGGTAGTGTAGGGCGGCGGGGCGGCGGTGTCGCGCGCGACGTTCGGCACCCATAGTACCGATCCAGCCTTGAGCGCCTTCAGATCGACGTTTGGATTCAGGCGCTGCAGCAGTGCCGGGCTGGAGTGGAATCGCTCGTCCATTTCCTCGCGAACCGACTGGTAGCAGAGGCATTTCAGCGTTGCCTTCTGGTACACGTTGGATGGGATGTCGATAAATGGTCCCTTCAGGTCCGCATCGGTCAGGGTGTACTGTGTGACGAGAGGAGTATTTCCTCCGGAGCTCCTGAGCTGATCAAACGTTGCCTTGTCCACCGTCGCGGTGCTGTCCATTCCGCGCGCAACGCGGAACCACGTGAGGGCATGACGCGCGTTTTTATCCCACACACCGGTGAGCGCGCCCGGCGAAAAGTTGGAGCGGTCCAGCAAGATCTGCAATTGGAGCGTCGCGGGCCCGGCGTTGGGCGGAGTCTGTGGAAATCTCGCCGGTATGGCGGCTAGCTTCTTCGGGGTGATCGAAGCGAGCGCGGCCGCGGTATCGGTTACGTCGGTCAAGGTGTCCATCGCGGGGATAGTGTCCTCTTCCGCGAAGCTGGTCGTGACGTCTACCGAGGGCATCGCACCCGTGGGTGTGACGCTGGTGGGCTGACTATTCTGGGCGACGGTGGTGCTGGCGCCCTTCTTGTTACTGTCGCTCTCGCTGATTGTGCACGCGCTCATCAGGAGGAGCCCAATGGCGAACGGAGCTAGAGAGGAGACGAGGTACTTTGCTGGGAGACTGTGCATGCCGTGGATTATTTCAATTTCGGGGCCGCTCGCTCGCACATGCGCGGTTCTCACTATGTGCCTCTTCCTGTGCCTCTTCGCGGGGTGCGTCGAGCGCCGCGCCGACGGGACGCGCGGGAGCGACACCGGCTCGGCCACGGGAGCTGAGATCAAGAGGGACACCGGAATCCTGATCTCGCCGATGCCACCGACGCCCGCAGGATCTGTATCCTCATCGCCTCAGGTGCCGCGTACGGCACGGTTGCAGAGCACTGGGTCCGCGACGACGGCGACACAGTCGGACGTCTCAGACGTCATGGAGCTGGCACAACGCCACCCGATTGTTCCGATCAGCGGAATAGCGGCAGCGAAGCTGCCGGACACTTTTAACGAGATCCGCGGAGGTACCCGCAAGCACGAGGCACTCGACATACTCGCGCCGCGCGGGACTCCGGTGCACTCCGCCGACGACGGAACGGTGATAAAGCTGTTCGCGAGCAAGGCGGGCGGGCTCACGGTCTATGTCACGGGACCAGCTCAGCACTTCGTTTACTACTACGCCCATCTGGATGGTTACGCCAACGGCTTGACGGAAGGACAGATGCTGCGCAAGGGAGATGTGCTCGGCTACGTCGGAGCTTCAGGGAACGCCGATCCCAACGTGCCGCACCTGCACTTTGCGATTGCACGTACCGACAACATCAAGGAGTGGTGGAAGGGCGAGCCGATAAATCCGACCGCTGTGCTACAGGCGGCTGCACGGAATTGAGGCTATACGCAGGCAACCAGCACGTCAATTTCGAGTCATACCACACGTCGTTCGAGCTGCTGAGTGCACGGTTGAGGATGAGCAGTGGTCGCGCCGGTGAGAGGCGGTTTCTGCGATCAGTGCTCTTTTTGGCTGAGCAGTGCCGCGCTAGCAACTCCAAATGCCGCGTCGATCTCCGCGCACCACGAGTGGATCAGCATCAGGTGCACTTCCTGAATGTGTGCAGTCACGCCGCTCGGCACGGCCAGCACGTGATCGGCCTGCGCTCCTATCAACCCCTTCTCTCCAGTCAGCGCTATCGTGACGGCGCCTTTCAGTCGCGCCATTGCGATACCGCGCACCACGTTCTCGGAAGTGCCACTCGTGGTGAGACCAACCGCGACGTCGCCCTCAGCTGCAAGCCCCTCCAGCTGTCGCTCGAACAGCGCACCGTAACCGAAGTCGTTCGCAATGCAGGTAACGGAGCCAACGTCGGCCCCCAGCGCGAGCGCGGCGTACGGGCGACGCGTCTCCTTGTAGCGGCCGATCAGCTCGCCAGCCATGTGGCTCGCCTGCGTGGCGGAGCCGCCATTGCCGAAGCACATGATCTTCTTGCCGCCGCGAATCGCCGCGACGAGTGCATCAGCGGCGCGCGTCGCCTCGTCCGCGAGGGCCGCGGCGCTTGCCTCCACCGTGCGGGCGCTTGCCGCGAAGTGGGCCTCGATCACGTTTCGGGTTTCTGTCGTGCCGGTTTTGTTGTTCACGTCGGTCATGTCGATCATGTTGTTGCTCGCCTGTCTCTTCCGGTGACCATGGACGCGCCAGGAGGTCCTGAAGCTCGTCCAATGTAGCCGCCTTAACAGCGCCGCGCTGCCCTCGCAGCACAGTGAAGCGCACCGGGCGATCCATGGCCGGGATCTCGGTCTCGTTGAGTGTCCGAGCGACTTTCTCCGGTAATCTCAGCCGCGCCACACCCAAGACGCTTCCGTCCGGTGCATCCTCCACGTCGTAGTCGATCCACGCCTCACGATCGCGCACCAGCACCACGCTCGGCAGCGCTGCGTACAACTCCCGTTCCGCAGCCGACACGAAATCGTCTGGCTCGATGGTGAGTCGTACATTGCGAAATTCATCCACCGAACTCACATCCTGCAGTTGCCGCTCATACAACTCGGTCAGCTCCGCCAGTCCTAACCGCGGTGTTTTGCCACCCGACCGTCGATACACGTCGCGCACCGCCTCGATCGCCGCACGGTTGCGCTTCACCGAAAGCTGACGCGCGTCGCCCCGCGCTACGGACTCCGCCAACAGGTGCCGGGCGCGCTCTACAAGTGCCGGCGGAAAGTCGCGCACCGGCTCAATCTCATGTTCGAGCTCGAAGCCAAAGTATTCTGCCTTGCTGCTGAGAACCAGCTGGTCGTGCTTACGGTGCGGTTCGTAGATCAGCTCTGGTTTGCTGCGGGTCGCATACTTGAGGATTAGATCGGCCGGGATTTGCGTGCCTTCAATTCCGGCGCGCGGCTCACCACCGCGGCCAGCGAAGTAGCGCAGATTTCCCGCGATCGCACCCCAGCTCCCGCACACACTCGTCTTGGATACACGCGCCTCACCGCCGTCACGCGTCTGCTCATCGATTACCAGATCGAACGGCATCACGCGAGCAAGTAAGTCGGTGAACTGCTTGTAGATATGGCCTCGCGCGAATGGAAGTTTGGCCGGAAGCTGCATCCCCATGCTGCGATATATGCTCGCCATGCCGAGTGCTGCGTCTTCGATCGACTTGACCAGCACACCGCGACGCTCAGACCATTCCAGCACCGAGTCGTCGAACTGGTGCCGCGGCAATCCGTACACCTCGCCGATGTAGCCGCACTTCTCCACGGCTTCCGCGTACACGTTGTAAGCTGTGAGATTGTCGCTGCCGGACACGATCAATCCCTCCAGGTAGCGTTCCTCACGCGTCATCCGGTGCAACGATTCCACCCCCGCCATCACGGCCAGATACGGCACCAGCTCGTCGTCGGCATTGGCGAGCAGCTCGGCCCACGGCCGATCGACCGGGAGCGCTTCTACAGCCTTGCCGTAGCCGGTGAGCCGTCCGTTGTCGACGATGCCACGCCGCTCCAGCAGCGCCAGCGCGTGTCGATACGCTACGCGGTCGAGAGCGACAGGAAGATCGAGTGCGTCCGCGCGTACACCGAGCGCGGCGCACGTCAGCGCTACACGCTCCGAGTCGCCAGCAAGCTGGAACTCCGGTGGTGTTGGCACCAGCGACTTGAAATCGATCGCACGATCGCTGAGGATGAACACGCGCCCACCAGCAACGCGTCCGTGTACGCGCCCCGCCATCTGCAGAATCTCGTTGCTACCAAGATGCACCTTGGTGAGCACGTTCTTGCCGCGCTCGACGATGTTGGTGAATCGAGTGTCGTCGATGACGACAGTATCCAGCCCGTGAACGTTGAGTGCACTCTGCCCCGCCGCCGTCATAGCGAGCACGTACGGCTTGCGCTCGGTCCCTTCGAGGAATGGCCTGATCACGCGGATTGGCTCGCCGCCATGATAGAACGCGGTGTTGATGCGAGGAAAGCGCGCTCGCACCATCTCGGCCGCCTGCTCCACACCGGCGCGTGTGGGGAGGAACACGCCCACGCCGCGCCCTTCCTTGAAGACCGTGCGTAGAAAACGGTCGTCCAGAAATTCGAGCGGATCGGTGTTCACCACCTTTACCGTAGCCGCGTGTGCCGGGTCGAACGCAGAGCTCTCGATCACGGCGCTCGACGCAAGATATTCGGCGTAGAAGTTGGGATCGACAGTGGCCGACAGCCAGATGAAACGGCAGCCCACACGCTTCCCCAAGGCCAGGCACAGCTCCAACTCCGCGGACGTCTGATGGATCTCGTCCACCACCAGCGTGTCTGTCGGGAGAATGTCGTTGTCCTGAAACCAGCGCCGCGCAATTCCAGTGGTGATGATGACGACGTTCCACGATGGAGTGTCAGGCGTCGCCTCGCGCTCGCGGTTGACGACGCCGACGCGCAGATCATTGGTCTCGAGGATCGTCTGCGCTATTGGCCTGACTGCGAGTGTCTTTCCCGTCCCTGTACCGGCGACGATTCCGAATCCCGCGCCACTCGCGGCGAGTGCGCGGATCTCCTGGCCGTGGCTACGCTGCAGAACGGTGTCGATGTGCAGACCGAGCGCGAGCTCGATGGTCTCACACGCCGCGCGCGTCGGAGCGATGACGATGATACGACCGCGCTGAGGCGTCCCGGCGACGTACGCTTCCCGATCGGGCGGAAGATATTTGTCCTGAATAACGCGCGTCATTGAAACGCGCAGCGTTCTGCCTTATTGCCGATGCGACAGCGCTTGGCCCCGGATAGGCGTGGGTGCAGAGCTACTCCCAGCGGCTGCGACCACGGGCCTGTCCATGGCCGCGATCTCCGTAGTGCTCGTCACCACCGCTCTGCCAGCTTCCGCGGCCGCGGCGCTCGCCCGCGTCACGCGATCGAGCATCTTCGCGGCCAGCGCTGCCATAACCCGAGCCATATCGGCCTCTGCCACGGGCGCGGTCGAGATTGTCGTGGCCGTAGCTGTCACCGCGGTCATAGCGACCACGATAGTTACGACCGCGTTCGTCGTCCTGTTCATCACCGTGGCGGTCGTAGAAGTACGGGCCGGAACGACGTCCGAAGAGCTGTCCGCGCTCGCCACCGTAGATCACACGTCCATTGCGCGGCACGTTGGAATAGGCGTAGGCACACCCGGTCACCGCGGGCTGCCGCTCGGGCGAAACCCCATTGATCCAGACGCGACACAGCCCGTATGGAGTTCGGGGACTTTGGACCCGTTCGCGGGAATTCCCTGAGTTCCATCGCCCCTGAGCAGAGGCGGGTGAAGATGCCAGAACGAGTACGGCTGTGGCGGCAATTGTCGTTGCGAGGACGGAACGTATCATCAGGTTCTCCGGGTCAGTAACATCGGACCCTTTTCATGCATCCTCGGTGCCACACGCCGCGCTGAACCGCCCTAAAACACAGGCAGGGCGATTTACTCGGACGCTTGTTCGAACTACCTAGCGCCTGGCTGAGGCGAGGACGTACAGTCCCCGATGCGTGCCGATCGTGAGGTCGTTCTCGACGAAGAACTCCGTCTCCCACGGCTGATCCGGGACGAACTGGCGCGGATCTGAAGTAGCGGATGGTCCGCTCTGACGCCCCTTGAGGGACTTCTTCTTCGGGCTGGGAGAGCCCTTCTCGGGTTTCCCCTTCTCCACCTTGCCCACGGTGTCAGAAGGCAGTGCCAAGGCGTGCCCGCTGGATACGGGCCGCACTGAATGGTCTATATGGTCTATCGGTCGGCTGCCGCCTGGAGCAGCGTACAACGCTAGAGGAACCGCGATGCACAGCATACCCGTGGCGATAGCGACCGTGATACGGGGCGCCACTGTCATAGATTTTAATATATGACGTAATTGCCTTCGGCGCGCCTGCTTCAGTCCCCGAACGACACTCCCGTGGAGCGAGCGGTGAGCACCGTGTCGTGGTTGGGGTCCACCCGCTTCGACTCACGCAGGGCCTCTTCGATGGGGATCGTCACTATGTGCGGCGATTGGAGGGCGACCATGTGGCCCCATTTTTCCTCCTCAACAGCCCGCACCGCTGCACCGCCGAATCGGGTGGCGAGCAGGCGGTCGTAGCCAGTTGGCTGACCGCCGCGCTGCAAATGGCCCAGTACCATGGAACGCGACTCCTTCCCGGTACGATCCTGAATGGTCCGCGCAAGCTGCTCGGCGACGCCGCCCACCCGGACGGACTGTCCCGGAAGCGACTCACCCATCACGCCGGCATCGCCTCCGACCGGGAACGCACCTTCCGCCATCACCACGATGGAGAAATGGCGGCCGGCGCGGCCACGTGCGACGATCTTGTCACACACGCAACCGACCTCGTACGGGATCTCCGGAATCAGGATCACGTCCGCCGATCCCGCCAGGCCGCTGTGCAACGCGATGAAGCCGGCATCGCGCCCCATCACTTCGAGCACGAACACCCGATCGTGCGACTCAGCGGTGGTGTGCAGCTTGTCTATAGCATCGAGCGCAGTCTGCACGGCGGTGTCGAAGCCGAACGTGGTGATCGTGCCGCTAACGTCGTTGTCGATGGTTTTCGGAACTCCGACGACGCGCATCCCCTTGTCACTGAGTTGCTGCGCGATGGCGAGCGATCCATCGCCGCCGATCGAAATGAGTGCGTCGATCCCCAGCTCACGTGCGCGGTCGATCAGATGATCCGACCGATCCTGCATCGCGTAGGTCCCATCCGGCTGCAGGACGGGGTACGAGAACGGATTCCCGCGGTTGGTCGTTCGGAGGATCGTGCCGCCCAGATGGCCGATGCCGCGCACGGCCTGGCGCGTGAGCGGAATCACCTCTTCCTCGCCCAGTAGACCGGCGTACCCCTTGGTAACGCCCAGCACGTCCCAACCCCGATCCAGAGCAGAGAGGACGGCAGCGCGGATTACAGCGTTGAG
>JBPCQO010000237.1:0-10908 GCA_050998035.1 Gemmatimonadaceae bacterium
CCCAGCTCGATCTGACGTTGCAGGTGAAGAACGTGCGCGGCCTGTACTTCGCCGGCCAGATCAACGGCACCACCGGGTACGAGGAAGCAGCGGGGCAGGGAGTAATCGCTGGCTTGAATGCCGCGTCGTCTGCGCTGGGCCGAGCCCCGGTTGTTCTTGGCCGACAGACATCATATATAGGCGTGCTGGTCGATGATCTCGTTACCCGCGGTGTCGACGAGCCCTACCGCCTGTTCACGTCACGCTCGGAGTTCCGGCTTACTATTCGGCAGGATAATGCTCTAAGACGGCTTGGTCCCATCGGCGCAGAACTGGGCCTGTTCTCCCGCGACGAACAAACAATTATTGAGCGACGATTTGAGGCGGAGCGGCAAGCCCGCCTCCTCGCGGACGAGACGAGCATCCGACCCGAGCAGGCAGCGCCTGTACTCCTCGGCACCGCCAGCCAGAGCATCGCGCACTCGATGAAGATCGCGGAAGTCGCCAAACGACAGCACATAACCCTTTCCGCACTGTTCGCCGCTGCTGGCGTGGGACAGGATCTCGATTCCAATGCCGTGATCTCCACCGACCTCGAAATCAAGTACGCTGGCTACTTCGAACGCGAACGCATTCAGGCAGACAGGATCCAACGGATGAGCGACTTCGCGCTCCCACCGGTGCTCGACTACACCGCCATGGCGTCGCTCAGCTCCGAAGCGCGCCAGAAGCTGTCCGCGATCAGGCCTAGCACCCTGGCACAGGCTGCGCATATTTCGGGCATCAGCCCGAGCGACATCCAGAACCTTGTCATCGAAGTCACCCGTTCGCGCCGCTCGGCAACCGAGCCCGTACTCCACGGTGACAAATTGCTGTAGCCACCTTTAGCCAGAACGGGAGATAGCATGGGCGCCGCCATTGCCGCCGTAATACTTCGGAAGGAGCGCGACATCGTCGATGAGCTTCGATACGCTGGCGCGCTCTCTCCCAGCACAGCCCACTCCATCCAGGAGCTTGGCATCGACGAGGACATTGGCTTCCGCCGCCTTCGCTCGCATGAAGCAGTGCGCGAGGCAACGCCGGGACACTACTACCTCGACGAAGGAGTCTGGGCCGCCGTTCGTCGCACCAGGCGGCGCCTGATCTTGGTAATTCTTGCGGTCGCACTCATCGTGATGGGCGGAATTGCCGCGGGGTTCTTTTCTTTCAGCTGACTGTAGCCGGCGCAGCTTCTCCCTGTTCCAGTGGCGCGGCCGCGCGCTGAATCACAATCACCGCTAGCGCTATGAGCATTCCGCCGATTCCGGTGCGGATGCTCAGCCGCTCCGCCAGCACTACAGATCCTAATAACATCGTAAAGAACGGCTCGACCGTTGCCACGATCGCCGTCCGCACCGGTCCCAACACCGCGAGACCGGCCAGCAGCAGCCAGAACGCACCGACCGTGGAAACCAGTGCGAGCGTCGCCATTCCCGCCCCAGCTGTCACGCTTACGTGCGCAGTGATGTCGCCGCGGGCTACTATGGCCACACCAAAAACAATCGTCGCTCCCATGATCACATGGAATGCTGCAATCATCGGCTTCACGTTCAGCTGCAGCGTGCTGACGGCCGGCAGATACACACCGTAAGCCACCGCTGACGCCAACGCGAGCGCCACGCCGGCCGGGTGTAGCGATGAGTTGAATGGCGATCCCACGATCACGGTAACGCCAGCCAGTGACGCGACCAGTGCCACCGCGCGCATCGGCGTCATCCTGTCGGTGCCACGCAGCGCAGAGATGATGGCGACCCACGCGGGATACGTGTAGAAGAGAAAGGCGAGCGGACCCACCGGGATGAAATCGAGCGCCTTCAGACTGAGGTAGGTGATGAGCGCTTGCCCAAAGCCACCGACCACCAGGAGTGGAATCGATAGTCGAAAGTCGGTCCTCTCCTTCCACAACACTATCGCGCCAACGATTACCACGGCCAGGAGATAGCGCCAGAACATTGCCGGGATTAGTCCCGTTCCCGATCTGATCACTATCGTCGTTAGCACGGAGATGGACCCGAAGCCACAGGCCGAGAGCGCGATCAGAGCCGTCGCTCGCGCGGTATGTTTTTCGCTTCGTGGCATGCGCCAATCTAAACGCGTACGAAACATCCATAACAGGTCGCACAGTCATGCAAGGATCGATGATCGAATTCGCGTCGCCCTCTGCTTCCATTTCGGGGACAACGCCCGGCTATCTCTCTTTTACGGAGACCGGCTCGGGACCCGGACTCGTTCTCATCCAGGAATGGTGGGGACTGGTCGATCACATCAAGAGCCTCGCCGACCGCTTTGCGTCCGCGGGCTTTGTCACCCTCGCCCCTGACCTGTACCACGGCGAGAGCGCCAAGAATCCCGACCAGGCGCAAAAGATGTTGATGGCGCTGGACATCGAGCGCGCCGGAGAGGAGATCCATTCGGTCGCCAAGCATCTGCTCGCCATGCCGCAAGTTAAGCCCAACAAGGTCGGCGTTATCGGCTTCTGCATGGGTGGACAGCTCGCTCTATACGCAGCCACCGAACATCCCGACGCCATCTCGGCGTGCGTCGACTTCTATGGCATCCACCCGAACGTCACGATTGACGCGGCCAAGCTCCAGGTTCCAGTGCTCGCGCACTTCGGTCGCAGTGATCCTCTGGTCGTGCGGGGCGACGCTGAGGCTCTCCTACAGAAGCTGTCCGACGCTGGGAAGTTCGTCGACTCCTACTATTATGATGCCGGCCATGCCTTCTTCAATGACAGCCGGCCGGATGCGTACAACGCCGACGCTGCATCACTCGCCTGGGACAGAACCCTGGCATTCCTGCGAGACAATCTCCGCTGAGCACTGACCCGAGCGTGGACCTGAGCACTGACAATCTTGTTTCCGAGCCTCCAAAACCAGCCTCCATACCAGACGTAGCCTCTACCAACTCGCTGGATCTTGGATTCGGGACGCGAGTTGCAGGTAATAGTCGCGTTCGGCTACTAAATCCTGACGGAACGTTTAACGTCAGGCGAGTCGGCGCTCAATCCGCGCGGGTGCTAGCCCCGTATCATGCACTACTCGGGATGGGGTGGAGCAAGTTTCTCGGGTTAGTTGCTGCATTCTACCTTGTCCTGAATACAGTCTTCGCGTTTGCCTACGACGCCTGCGGCCCAGATGCTCTCGTAGGACCTGCCTTTGCCAGCTACTCCCACTCGGCGAGTCTCTTCCTACGCGCCTTTTTTTTCAGCGTGGACACCTTCGGCACCATCGGTTACGGCCATGTTTGGCCCAACGGAGTGCCAGCCAATGTCCTCGTCACCATCGAGTCGTTCATTGGTCTCCTGAGCGTCGCAATCACAGCCGGCCTGGTCTTCGCACGCTTCTCGCGCCCCACCGCAGCGGTAGTCTACAGCCGCAACGCTGTGATCTCGCCCTACCGTGACATCACTGCGTTCATGTTCCGCTGCGCGAACGAGCGCAGCAATCAGCTGATCGAGGTCGCGGTCCAGATCATCTACACCCGTATCGTACTCCGCAACGGCGCCCGTGTACGCGAGTTCACCACGCTGCCACTGGAGTTCAGAAAGGTGACCTTCTTCGCCCTTAGCTGGACGGTGGTTCACCCGATCGACGAGACAAGTCCGCTCCTCGGCTGCACCGCTCAGGATCTTATAGACAAGGAAGCCGAATTTCTCGTTCTCCTAAGTGGCGTGGATGAGACATTTTCTCAGGAAGTCCACTCTCGTACTTCCTATAGAGGAGACGAGATCGTTTGGAACGCACGGTTCCGACCAATATTTGTCGAGTCTGCCACTGAAGGCGTTACAGGAATGAACCTGTCGCGCATCCACGACATTGAGCTCGTCGGCCCCGCACAGGGCTAACCTAGCAAGGCTCCCGCTGGTCCGGGATGGGCACCATACACCGTCGTGTGGGCGCGTCCAACCGGCTCCTCACTTGTTTCCCGGAAACTATCATGCTCAAGCGCATTGCACTGTTATCGATCTTCTCTGCCGCGGTTATTCCGTTTCACGCCAACTCAGCTCAGACGACGGACCAGCTTAGAGAGGCTACTCCGTCCATCGGAGGCACCGCGAGCAGCGATGTAAAGCTCACACCAGATCGAGCCACGATCCGCATTAGCGTCCAGACACGGGCTAGCACCGCCTCGACGGCAGCGGCACAGAATGCTATCAAACAGAACGCTGTACTTACAGCTTTACGCTCGCTAGGTCTTGCTAACGAACAACTGTCAACGACTGACTATTCCGTAAATCCTGAGTACCGATACGAGCAGAATAAATCGCCCGTTCTGACTGGGTACACTGTTACCAACACTATCCTGGCGGATGTCCGTGACCTAAAGCTTCTTGGGAAAGTTCTGGATGCATCACTCGGAAGTGGTGCAAATATGGTCTCCTCTCTCGATTTTTACTCCTCCAACACCGACGCAGCTCGTCGTGGTGCTATTGGCGTTGCGGTGACGAAAGCTCGCTCTGAAGCGGAGGTGGCGGCCAAAGCTGCTGGAGGTACCCTGGGTGAGCTGATCTCATTGGAGATCGGAGGAGCGAACCAGAATCCGCCCCCCCGTCCCATGATGCGGATGGCTTCTGCCACGGCGTCGGATGCCACTCCCATCAATCCAGGAGAGCAGACCGTCACGGTGACAGTGTCTGCTCGTTGGCGCTACGTGGCTGGCCAGTAGCTTTTTTTCACGTTCCACATCGCACTGCATAATCACGCGGCATTTTTCACGTTCCACAACGAGAGGTTAGGTAGTCGCCCCAATATCTCGCTGCCGAGCGAAACCCGCGGGACGGAGCCGTCGCGCTTAGATTGGATTAGCCAGTAAAGCTGCCCCCGTCCAGATAGAAATTGCCCAGAGTCATAGCTGTAGCAAACCAGAAAGGTGGTGTCGGAAAGACGACCACGGCCGTAAACCTTGCTGCATCTCTCGCCGCCGCTGAACAGCGGACGCTTCTGATAGACGCGGATCCACAGGGGAACGCGACGAGCGGAGTCGGAGTGTCGCGCGACGACATCGACAAGACCGTCTATGACGTGCTCATTGGAGCTGCGACCATTGCGGAGGCCCGCAGGGTGGGGGAGCGATTCAAGCAACTGGACGTGCTGCCCGCGGTCCCAGATCTAGCGGGAGCCGAAGTAGAGCTGGTAGATCAGCCCGAGCGCGAGCACATGATGCGAAACGCTCTTCAAGTAGTTCGCGGAGAGTACGATTATGTCCTCATCGACTGCCCGCCCTCGCTCGGGCTGATTACGCTGAACATGTTGGCGGCGGCAGACGCACTCATCATACCGCTCCAGTGCGAGTACTACGCGCTGGAAGGGCTGTCTCAGCTCCTCAACACTGTTCATCGCGTGCAGCAGGGCGTGAACCCAGCTTTGGGAATTGACGGCGTTCTCCTGACCATGTACGACGCCCGCCTCAATCTCAGCAGGCAGGTGGCGAGCGAAGCCCGCGAGTACTTTGGCAGCCAGGTTTTTGATACCGTGATACCGCGGAATATTCGGCTGGCCGAGGCACCAAGCTTCGGGAAGCCAATCATACTGTACGACGTGGCGTCTGTTGGGGCGCAGGCGTACATGGGAGTTGCCCGTGAACTCATGCAGCGCACCAACGAAGCCGCCAGCGAGAGAAGTCGTACATGAGGAGCCGAGTGGGAGAACCGGTATGAGTGCTGATAAGAACCCGCGGAGACTCGGGCGCGGGCTTGAAGCGCTGCTTGGCCAGAAACAGCACACCGGGGCGGCACAGTCACTCGAGCGCGATCAACAGCGGAGCACTGGCACAGTTAAGGCCGTACCGCCCAGTGAATTGAGGGAAATAGATGTTGCCGGGATACACCCGAACCAGTACCAGCCGCGAAAGGAGTTTAGAGCTGATGAGCTGAACGAACTTGCTGAGAGCATCAGGGTGGCGGGATTGCTCCAGCCCATCACTGTGCGCAGGCTCCAGTCAGGGGAAGAGTACGAGCTTGTAGCTGGTGAACGGCGGCTACGCGCTGTAAAGTCACTGGGCTGGACCAAGGTTGCTGCCATCGTGCGTGAGTACGATGATCAGACCAGCTTAGCCCTCGCTTTGGTTGAGAATCTGCAGCGGGAGGATCTCAACCCTATCGAGGAAGCTGAAGGCTACGCACGCCTCTCGGGGGAATTCGGGCTGACTCAGGCCGAGTTGGCCGAACTTGTGGGGAAGGACCGCTCCACAATTGCGAACCTGTTGCGGGTGCTACAACTACCGGCCGAAGTGAGGCGCATGTTACAGACCGGCGAATTGACGCTGGGGCACGCGCGCCCACTACTAGCACTGGAAGACACGGCGCTTGCGACCAAGATCGCGAAGGAAGTCGTCGATCACGGACTCTCGGTACGTGCTGTGGAGCAGAGGGTCAGGCAAGATGTTCCACGGAGCGAAAAGGCGAAGCGGGGCCGACCGCGGAAAGAGGATACCCGAACCGCTGAGGTCAAATTCGTGGAAGACGCTCTTCGACGAAGACTCCAAACTGATGTTTCCGTGCTGCCAAAGAAGAATGATAAGGGCGAGCTGCGCATCCAGTTCTACTCAGGTGATGACCTCAATCGACTGCTGGATCTGCTCGGGGTAGGTGGATGACCGAGCAATACCCGAATATGCACAACATTATCCACATATTCCCTAACTCATTGCGGCACAAGGGCTTAACTCGATATTACGGGGCGATAATAGCATGTTATCCACAGTTATCCACAGCTTGTTCGCAATCGCGATAGGCACCCAGTGACCGCCACTGCTTCAGTGGTAAAGTACCTGGATGACTTGCTGGAAACTGCCTCAGTTCCAGACTACTCGAATGCACTGAACGGGCTGCAGCTGACGAATACCGGAAACGTTACCAGGGTTGCGGCAGCCGTGGACTTCTCAACACGAACGGTTGCGGGCGCTGTAAAGGCCGGCGCTGACATGCTCCTGGTACATCATGGAATGTTCTGGAGTGGTCTCAAGAGAATTGAGGGGAAGGACCACGCGCGGCTGCGAACTCTAATTCAGCACGACATGGCCGTATACGCCTCGCACCTGCCGCTCGATCGGCATCCGCTGTACGGAAACAACGCGCTGCTTGCGACCGAGCTCGGCTTGGAACCAGACAACGAATTCGCACGCTTCAAGACGATATCAATAGGAGTGCGCGGTAGCTCGGACGTAGAGACTGCAGAGCTGATCGTTCGCGCAGATGTATTCGCGCGGTCCCACGGAGGAGCCGCACGAGCCACGCACGTTGAACCAGAGCGCCGGACCCGATCCTGGGCGGTATGCACGGGAGCTGGCGCTTCGAGCGAAACGCTACATGAGGCGGCGGAAATGGGGATCGATACGCTCATCGTTGGCGAGGGACCGCACCACACTGCGGTGGAAGCGGAAGAGAGCGGGATAACCGTGATCTACGCTGGCCATTATGCAACGGAAACTTTGGGCGTTCAGGCACTCGCGGCGCACATATCAGATCGGTTTGGTGTTCCGTGGACGTTTATCGAGGCACCCACCGGCCTCTGATCGCATGTGCCAATCAGCTGAGCGTTAGAGCTGAGCGTTAGGACGCCTGAGGCGTAATTTGTAGCCCATGGCGATCACAATAAGCGGAAAAGCTGCCGGAACAGAACCGGACATTCCAACCGTGACCGAGTTGGCGCCCGCGCGTGAGCGATGGAGCTGGGCTGGGTACGACTTCGCGAATACCGTCTTCTCCATGAACGTCGCCACGCTGTACTTCGCGGTGTGGCTGGTGGCGGACCTGGGCGCCTCCAATACAGCAGTTGCCGTTGGCAATGGTATCGCCTCGGCGCTGGTAATGATCTCAATCCCGGTACTTGGCGCTGTATCGGACGTTACCAGACGCAGAAAGCCATGGGTGGTGGGATTCACAATCGCGGCGGTGTTAGCCACGATCGCCATCGGCATCATCGGCCAGCATGTGATTCCGATCGTCGGAGACTCTGTGATTACACGGACGCCGGCACCCGCGCATTACCACATCGGCGCGGGCCCGCTGATCGCAATTACCGCGGCGTTCGTGGTGGCCAACTACGCGTATCAGGGTGCACTGCCGTTCTATAATGCGATGATGCCGGAGCTCGCTCCCAAGAGTCAGTGGGGGAGGCTTTCGGGAATGGGCGCAGCGCTGGGTTATATCGGATCCATTGCGGGCGTGCTGATGATAACTCCGTTCTTCAACGGAGCTCTGCCCGTGTTCGGCCCAGTACGCGCCAGCGTACTACGGACGTTGAGAATGGTGTTTCCGTTCACACAACATGGTGGTCGCGTCTCCACGTTTGTGCCGACGGCGATACTGTACCTGCTCTTCAGCATACCGCTCTTTGTATTCTGCAGGGACCATTTCCCGGCGAAGGAGCGACGTGCAGTCCCGTGGCGGGAGGCGTTCCGCGAAGTTGCGCGCACGCTACAAGAAGCGCGTAAGTATCCTGGAACCCTGCGCTTCATCATAGCATCGTTCGTGTACCAGGACGCGATGGGAACCATCATCAGCTACATGGCGTTGTACGCGGTGGTGGCTATAGGGTTCAAGCGTGGTGCGGAGACGACACTGTTCGTTGCGCTTACGGTGCCGGCGGTGATTGGAAGCTGGGTGTGGGGTCACCTGGCCGATCGCGTGGGTCCGAAGAAAACGCTGTTGGTGGTGCTGGCCGGCTGGATTGTCTTGCTGATAGCAATGATACTGGCGCCCTCACGCAACGCGTTCTGGGTAATCGGCGCACTCATTGGATTCATATACGGCGGAGTGAACGTGGCCGAGCGCCCGATGCTGCTCAGACTCATTCCCGAGAAGGAAGCGGGGCGATTCTTTGGCCTCATGGTGCTGTCCGCGCGAGCGGCGGCGATTTTCGGGCCGCTGGTCTGGGGGATAGCGGTGGATGGGCTTACGCCATCGTTCGGAACGGGGTTCGCGTATCGTGCAGCGGTTGGCACTGTCGCTGTCGCAATGGTAATCGCGTTCATCATTCTACGCGGTGTACCGGACAATTTTCAGGAAACGGCATAGCGTGCTATACGGTTTTCTGCAGTGGGTTGGCGGGGTCGCGCTGCACTGGTTCTACAGAGATGTGAGAGTGGTGCACGGAGACCGCATCCCGCGGTCTGGCCCGCTGCTTGTCGCTGTGAATCACCAGAACGCGGTGGTAGACGCAATACTCGCGCAGTGGGTGGTGCCGCGCCCATTGAAGATCACGGCAAAGGCGACACTGGCGGAGGGCTTTCTCGGAGCCATGCTCGTCAAGCTCACCGGAATCATCCCGCTGCGAAGGACGTCTGATGAGAGCAACCCGGCGGACGATCCAACGCGTAATCGTCGCTCGTTCGAGCGCATAATTGACGAGTTGCGACGCGATCAGGCGATCCTGGTTTTCCCCGAAGGGAAGAGTCACAACGATCCCGAGGTAGCTCCGCTCAAAACAGGGTTGGCGCGTGCTGCAATGCGCGCACGCGAGTCTGGCGTCACGGGCATCCACATAGTTTCTATAGGGATCACCTTTGAGAGCAAAGCGGAGCCCGGGACTGTAGTTGTGGCTCAGGTGGGGCAATTGATAGCGATGGATGAATGGCCTGGAGACAACGCACATTCACTCACCAAACTGATCGCGGACAATCTGAGCGCGGTGTCGTTCACGGGTAACGTTCAGAATATTCCCAATCAGATCCAACGCAAGCGTTCACCGTTAATTAGAGCAGCGGCACGATGGGGACACATCACACACAAGGTTCCCATAATGATCGCGCGCAGGCTCGCCGTGAGGCAGAGCAGCGATGAGGGAGAGCCAGCGATGTACACCATGACCTATGGTGTCGCACTCACGTTGCTCGCGTATGCGATTCAGGTGCCAATCGTATGGTTCATTGCTGGAGGGATGATAGCGATGCTCTACCTCGCATCACTCGTGATCGGTGCGTACTACGCGGCATACGCAGACCACGACTACTAGCGACACTGTATTACTTACAGAAGATGACGCCGTCCTTGGTGGCTGGAGCGGCCGGCGGCACGTTGAAGAAGAGCGCACAGTTGACTGATGTCTGATTGTTGGCGACACGTGCAGACCATCCCGTACCGGTGGACTGCACTATGGTGAGACTGTCGCCGGGCGACGGCACGAAAGCCGGTGCGAGAAGCGTGGAAGTGGACGCATAGGTATTGTGATCGTGGAAGTATCCTTCCTGCGCGGTGGAAACGTTGCGAAGGTCAGAGACCATTGCCGCCACCTGCGCTCGCTCTTTCATAGACATGTACTTGGGAATGGCGATCGCTGCGAGTACACCAATGATGACTATGACCGCGACTAATTCGATGAGAGTAAATCCGCGCCGGCTCATCCATTCGCCTCTGTCTCGTATTTTGATAGTATGCACCATGATGACGTCTGATTAGTAGAGACACTGCAACAATTCTTGCAAATCTAAATCTGGCCCGTTAGATCTTGGTGTCCAGCCAGTTCTCACCGAAGCCAACATCCACCACCAGCGGCACCGAAAGATCGGCGGCGTGCTCCATCTGAAAAATCACCATCTCACGTAGCTGATCAAGCTCGCCCGCGGCAACCTCGAAGACGAGCTCATCGTGGACTTGGAGCAACATCTTGCTCTCAAGTTTGAGTTCACGCAAGGCGTCGTTGATCCTGATCATGGCAATCTTGATGAGATCGGCCGCCGATCCCTGAATGGGTGAGTTGGCTGCGGTACGCTCGCCGAATGCACGCATGTTGAAGTTCCGCTCACGCAGCTCCGGAATGTAGCGTCGGCGGCCGAAGATGGTCTGTACGTAGCCGTGCTCGCGCGCAAACTCGACCATGGAATCCAGATATCGCTTCACGCCCTCAAAGCGCTCGAAGTATTTGGCGATGAAGTCCTTGGCCTCGGCGT
>JBPCQO010000275.1:0-4566 GCA_050998035.1 Gemmatimonadaceae bacterium
AGCAGCTCGGCCCAACCCTGCGCCTCAGTTCCACCGGCGCCGGCACTTATCTCCAGCTGAGCGTGGCGGAAGTCGTCCTCGCCGCGCAACAGGGATCTGAGCTCGAACGCGCTTAGATCCGCGTCCAATGATTCGAGATCGGTATCCAGCTCCGCCTGCATTTCCGCGTCGGGCGATTCCCGCAGCATCTCGTTCAGCTCGGCTGCACTCCGAACGCGTTCATCGAGAGAGTGAAACGGCTCTACCCAGACCCTCAGCAGTTTGGTCTGCTGGACAACGTCCTGCGCGGTCTCCTGGTCGTTCCAGAATCCCGCGACGGCCATGCGCGCTTCGAGCGCCGTCAGACGCTCGTGCTTGCCACCGATGTCAAAGATACCTCCGAAGTTCTGCGAGGCGCTCCGTGGCGCGCTCGATCAAGCGCACCCGTTCGTGATCTAACATTCAGCTATTGAGACTTGTTGAAACTGGTGAACTAGAAAAGCTTCTTGCCGCTGGCAAGCACGTCGTTGAGAGCGTCCTGGAAATGCGTCGTCGTACCCGCGAAATCGCGGCCGACCTGATCGACGTACTCCTCGTAGCTCTTCTTGATCTCGTCGCGAAACAGCGTCTTGAGCGTACCGTCGCGTAGCCCTTCTGCGTGACGTGCCGGGTGATACGCAACGATGTCCGACACCAGTGCGCGCGCCAGCCGCTTGGCCCGAAGTGCGGGATCTCTCGCCAGAAACGGGTTGATCGGACGTCGCTGAGTGCCCGGTGGGTTCTGCGTTTCACCGGTGGAAGCAGCAGATGCTACGGGCGCGGGCGCATGAACGTGGTCTGCCTGAGCGGGTTTCTGAGCGGCTCCCTGATCTCCGACCTGAGTGGACGGTTGCGACTCGGGCTCCGGGGCTCTCTGGTGCTTCTCCTCCGGCTTCTCAGTATGCGCGCCGGAGGTATCTGACGCTTCCGGAGCTGCTACGGCCACCTGTGCGGGCCCGGGCGACGGAGTCGGTGCCGTGGCGACGTGGCTCTGCTCCCCCTGCGACCGCGGCTCTTCTGCGGGCTTCGCCTCTTCTGCGGGCTTCGCCTCTTCTGCAGGCTTCGCCTCTTCATGCCGTTCTGCCTGCGGCTCAGCTTCTTGCTGCTCCGCCGGAGGAGCAGGCACGACGATTACCGCCGAGCAAACGGAGCAGCGCGCACGAACACCTTCAGACGGAAGCTTCCGCGGATCGAGTTCAAACTCGGTCAGGCACGAAGAGCAATGCACTACCATTGGCGTCATTTCCGGGCACCAGTTTCGGTCAACTGCGAGGACTGTGACATCTGCGGCCGGTCATCGGTCCGGCGATCCACTGCGTACACCGATCCTACAAGCGTCTTTGCGTACGTCTTCATCTCCGTCGCGAGAACGCTTACGGCAATCGAATTGGCGAACAATCGCCGTTCGTTAGTTACCACGCCGATAGAGAGCGTCATCAACGGCACCCGGTGTAGCTGACCACGTCTATCCTTGCCGAAGAAGTAGCCCGCGCGGCGATCGTGCTCGGAGTACTGATACGCAATGAGCGTGTCAAACGTCTGCACGATATCACTGCACACCTCGTCCACCTGGCCGCGCGGAATGAGAAAGATAAAATCATCTCCTCCGATATGCCCGACAAATCCATCATCGCCGCACAATCCGCGCACGGAGTCGTGTAGCAGAGTCGCCAGCAGCCGAATGACGCGATCGCCCTCCACGTAGCTGTAGCGATCGTTGAACTCCTTGAAATGGTCCAGATCGGCGTAGCAAACGGCGAGCGGCGTCTCCAACCGAGCTTGGATCGCATTCAGAATCGCCGGCGCGCCAGGCAGCCGTGTCGATGGGTGCACCGTGGTGTCGCGATCCGACCGCGCAATCAGGGCCGTGAGCCGAGTCACCGCCTCGGTCTGATCCATCTCCGGCGTGACGACGTCATCGGCCCACGCCTCCAGCGCATCCACGACCGCACGCGCTCCATCGGGTGCCACGAAGGCAACTGGAACGACGCCGGTAAAGGGATCGTTCTTCACCTTCCGGCAAGTCGCCAGCGCGGCTGCATTGTCGACGCGCCCGTCGATGACGATCATTCTTGGCCGCGATCGCAGGGCGTAGAGCATCAGCTCGTCGACGGAGGCGACGGGGACGATCGTGACGGCCTGGCGCTCCAGCCAGCTGGCCGCGGCTGGTGGCAGGGGGCGCGCTGCCGCCGAGTCTTGCAGGAGCAGAGCGATCGGTGGGGGCGAGTAGTCCGTCATCTCGTTCTGTGGAAGATAACCGTACGGCCCGGAGCGGCGCAGTGGGTCGTCACCACAAGTATCGGAGTGAGAAGTAGGTTGGCGGTCCGCCATTCTCGGTGTTGTTGGCCAGTCCACCAAAGGTCCGAGCGATGTCGAACACCAACTTCCCTGATGACAGACCGACTCCCACAGATCCGCGGGAGTTGACGCCGTCGCGGATGTACCCTGCCCTCACGTGTAGACGCTGGTCCAGAATTATGTCGGTGCCCACGCGGGTGCTCGCGCTGTCCAGACTTGTGGTCGCTACGACGCCGAGCGCCGCGTGTACCTGAACATGAGTGGTGCGGCGCTCGATAGCCTCGATGCGGTAGTCGCCCCCGACATCAAAGTGTCCCGCGCGTGTGTCTCCACTGCCGACGCCCAGGTGTCTGGCCGCGGCGCCGATGGTGAGCGGAACGTCGGTGAATCGGAGTTGAGCACCGAGATCAGCTCCGTTGGAGCTGGAGCTTTCCGTCGGCAGGTTTGTGCACAACCCCGAGCAGCGGATGCTGGCGTCCACGTGCTTGAGCGTGAGCCCCAGGGCCAGGAGCGGGATCGGAGATACCGCATACGTCATCCCTACGACGAAGTCCGTCGGATGAATCACACCGGTTGGCACGCCGTTCTCGTCAGTAGCCGTCTGCTGACCCAGGTCCAGAACGTTGAGTGAAACCCCGAAAGCTCCCGAGCGCGTGGGCACCACTATAGCGAGCGCGTTCTGCTGACCGGGCGCGATCTGCGCATGATGAATGGCTAGTTCGTGCTCACCAGTGTCCACGATCGCGGACGGGTTCCACCACAGCTCGTCGCTGCCACCACGCTCCGCGACTACAGCCTCGCTCATCCCAACTGCCCGCGCGCCGACCGGCAGCAGCAGAAACACCCCCTCCGCGCCCGCCTGTGCCGACGCGCTGTTACTGCCCACGAGTGAGCAGAGCACCAATGCGGCGGCCACCAAGCCTAGTCGCACCGTGCGTCGCGTTCTGGGGAGGAGCATACGATGCATCCCTGTTATACCGGCGAAGCCTCGTCGATGAGCATGATGGGGATGCCATCGCGGATTGGGTAGCGGAGCTTATCGCGCTGACAAATGAGCGCGTCCTCACTCTCCCGGTACTCCAATGGTCCCTTGCACTTGGGGCAGACGAGAATCTCAAGTAGTTGCGGTGCTACCGGCATGCTGTCGGTCACTTAGGTAGAGTGTACCCGAAGCGGCGAAGTGCCGCTGCGTCCTTCCTCCAATTTTGCAACACTTTTACCCAAAGGTCGAGATAGACGCTTTCACCAATCAGTGTCTCGATCTTCTTGCGCGCCGCGGTCCCGAGAGTCCGAATGCGCTTTCCCTTCTCTCCTATAAGTATGCGGCGCTGGCTCTCGCGCTCCACGTACAGCACGGCCCGAATATAGACGGGCGCGCGGCCTTCGCGAAATTCTTCGATCGCGCAAGCTACGCTGTACGGTACCTCGGCACCGAGTTGCTCCAGTGCGGTTTCCCTGATCAGTTCGGCCGCAAAGAAACGAACTGACTGAGTACTGACATCCTCGACGGGATATAGGAAGGGACTCTCCGGTAGCATTTCCTCAAGGGCGGTGACGAGGTCGGCAACGCCATCTCCGCTTAAAGCAGAGATGGGTACAGCATCCGGAGCTTCATCCTTGAGTCGTTCGAGATCTACGCGCTTAAGAAGATCCACCTTGTTCAGAACCGTAACGATCCTACCTGACGGGAGACGTTCCAGTCCCGCTGCCTCTACAAGCGAGGGCGGAACCCCTTCGCGCGCGTCGGCGAGGTATGCGATGACGTCCGCGTCGGCGACAGCCGACAGAGCGGCTACGCGCATTGCCGCCTGTAGCGGATACATTGGGTCTAGTAGCCCGGGGGTATCGGCGATGATCATCTGATTGTCGCCGTCCGTGCGAATGCCAACAATCCGATCACGCGTGGATTGCGGCTTCTCGCTCGTGATACTGAGCTTCTGTCCTACCAGGCGGTTGAGCAGCGTCGATTTCCCGGCGTTCGGCTTGCCGGCGACGGTGACGATACCGGCGCGGGTCATGAAATGTTCACGAAGTGCTCGATGTGATCATGGCAGTGGACACGTTGGAGATAAGGCATGGGAACGCAAAAGGGCGTCCAGTTTCCTGGACGCCCTTTTGATAAGGTGCCGGCGACGGCCTACTCTCCCGCGACCTCTCGGTCGGAGTACCATCGGCGCTGCAGGGCTTAACGCTCGTGTTCGGAACGGGAACGGGTGTGGCCCCTGCGCTCTAGTCGCCAGCGATTAGAGA
>JBPCQO010000298.1:0-7052 GCA_050998035.1 Gemmatimonadaceae bacterium
CTACATGTACACCAGCGGGCCGTATCTGGCAGGCGCGGTGGCGCAGTCAAGTGGTGCCGACTCCGGTCACGTTCACTACCAGCGTCTCAAATCCGGGACGTGGATCGTTGCGTCGTGGCTAATCCGAGTGCCCGTCACCAAGACTGTTCTTTCCTGGGTACCCGCAGATGCTGGCGATCTTGGCAATGGCGCCATGATGCATCGCAGTACCACGCAATCCGTCGCGCGCGTTTGGGAGATTGGAGGCGACGTCAAGGAGGTTTTCGATCCAGGTAATGGTGCAACCGGGCAAGTCTCGCCGCTCGGGCGCGTTCAGGGCACCCTTATCACCGAAGGCACGAATAGCACGCTGTCCAATGTTGCTATTTCGCTGACTAGCCGCACGGACACGACAGCGATCTCCCGCGTTCGGACCAGCCTCGACGGTCAGTTCCTTTTCGACAGTATCGAGCCAGGAAACTACATACTGCGTGCGTACACTCCGCGCTTGGACACTCTTAACACACCTGTATTGCCACTGTCGCTCACCGTCGGCGAGAGAACGGCATTGGTGGTCACGGTTACGGTTCCATTACCGCAAAAGGGAATCGAGGCGTTATGCCCGGGCGGCATCAGACCTGGTCTCGTCGGCTTACATGGCTCGGTGCTGGACACGGTGACTGGGCGCCCAATTCAGGGCGCACGTGTTCGTGCATACTGGTTGAGTGGGACAGTTTACAACGATGCAGGTATGTCCACCACACCGCACGAGCGCATCACGCAAACGGACGCGAATGGGCGCTACGCATTTTGCGATCTAGAGCCCACGCCCCGGCTTCTCCTGAGTGCTGTTCGCGACGGCCGGCGTACTCCACCTGCACCGGCCGTTGTGATCAGTCCGGGAGAGTTCCGCATGTACGACATGTTTGTCAACTGGTCAGAGAAATTTGGACCGGCAAATAGTTCTCGGTGAGAAGAGGTGTCGGAGCTATAGCAGTTGGCCGCTGGAGATGCTCGAACCTCGCCAGCTACCGCGTTACCTCATACACCTTGATCGTCTGCCGCACTTTGCCCGCTAGGTAAGGACGCGTCGCAGCCGTGTTCGTCCGGAGCCCGCGCTCGGCACATGCGTCTACGAATGCACCAGCAGCGACCCGCCCCGGGTCAGCGACATAAGCCACGCCACGTGACGCGAGAAAGCGATCGAGCACGCCGGCGACAAGAGGTGCATAACGCGACTCGTATAACACATCGGATGCGAGCACCACATCAAAGCGTGGAAGTGATTCCGGCACATCGCGCCAGTCCACCAAACGTGTCTCGACCTCGCGGTTTAGATTCCGGTGCGCATTCGCGCGGGTGAAGGCGAGCGCGTCTTGGTAGTAGTCGCTGGCTACCACGTCATGACCGGCCATCGCCGCGGCGATGCTCACCAGTCCTATCCCAGCGCCAAGCTCTATAGTGCGACCGCGTGGTCGGGTGTCGCTCACCACGAAGTCAGCGAGAATCGTCGACGATGGCCATAGCTCGGCCCAGTACGGCAGCCGCTCGTCACGCTCGAACGCATCTTCATCGATGAGATCGTCTGCGCTGCGCGGGCGAATAACATTTATGATGTGTTCGCCAACGCAGACGTCGTCATTGATGGTAACGAAGCGCCGCTCCAGATCCGCGACGAGTGCGTTGCCGGTGAGTGCTCGGGCGGTCACGCCGGGAACACGTCCGAAGTCGGCCGGCCGGCGCCGAGCGGGATTGCATTCAACTCCTCGCCAGCGTGGTACGCTTGGCGGCCTTCAGGGACGATCAGGAGAGCGTTTGCTCGCGCCATCGATGTGAGTGCACCGGAGCTTTGCGTTCCGGTAAGTCGCGCGTGCATGCGACCGTTGCGAGATGTGAGTACGACACGCAGAAAGTGCGTCAGGTCACCACTCACTGTTACCGGATCGTCCAGTGTGGCGAGTACAGGGAGTGGAAAGATATTGTTGTGTCCGCTCATCTTCAGAATGGCAGGTTTCACGTATAGCTCGAACGTGACCATTGCCGACACCGGATTTCCAGCCAGTCCGATCCACGGCCTGCCGTCCACAACTCCGAATGCGAGCGGTCCACCCGGCCTGATGCGTACACGCCAGAACTTGATATCGGCGCCGAGGTCTTCCAGTACTGCACGAGTGTAGTCGCGGTCGCCCACCGATATTCCACCCGTCGTGACGAGCAGGTCGCAGCCGCGTGCAGCATCGACCCGTTCACGTAGCGCCTGCGGATCATCCACCGCGATCCCCATGTCTCGCGGGAGCGCGCCAGCCTCTCGTACGAGGGCCGGGAGCGAATAGCTGTTGGACGACACAATACGTTGTCCAGCGAGCACGGCGTCGAATCCCTTCAACATCACCAGCTCGTCGCCGGAGGAAACGATTCCGACTGTGGGCTGGCGGTAGATCGTTACCTGCGCAGCACCCGCGGACGCGAGAACACCGATCAATGCGGGCGTCACAACATCGCCCATGTTGCCGAGTGCTTCGCCTTCACGATAGTCCTCACCGCGGGGACGAATGTTTCTGTTGGCGTCGCGTACGTTGCGGATCTCGACAGACTGCTCCCCACGGTCGGTGTCTTCCACACGGATGACCGTGTCTGCCCCATCCGGAACCGGCGCGCCGGTCATGATCTTCATCGCCTCGCCACGCTGAATGCCGGCTGGGGGCATCGCCCCGGCCGGCACCTCCGCCACAACGCGCAGCCGCGTGGGCACGCTGGTGACGTCGTCGGCGCGCACTGCATAGCCATCCATGGAGGCATTGGCCCAGGGGGGCAGGCTCAGGGGCGCGACAACCTTCTCTGCCAGCACGAAGCCGAGTGCAGCCGAGAGTGGGACGCGCTCCGTTGTCAATCGCTCAACGTGGTCCAGGATGCGTGTTGACGCATCCGCGGCGCGTATCATGAAGAGCGTCTCACTCATGTGCGGACGTCATACCAGGATCGTACCGTGATCATACCGTCGTCACCCACACGGTATCTACTGATAATACACAGCGAGTGCTTCAGCTATCGAATCCGCGGTGTGGGTTACGGAGTCGGGGGGGGTCGTGTACTTGTTACAGAGCGCACTGAAGATGAGGCGCCGCCCCGATGCGTCGGTCACGTACCCTGACAACGATCGTACCCATTGGATCGAGCCTGTCTTTGCGTGAACGTTGTTTGCGGCCGGTGTGCCGCGCATGCGGTGCGCGATTGTACCGTCGACCCCGGCAATGGGGAGCGCGTAGTAGTAGACGTTGAAGTCGGGGTTGGCCTGCATGCGATCCAGAATGCGGGTGAGCGTTTGAGGCGACACGAGATCCGCCCGTGAAAGACCACTGCCGTCGTGCAGCACGTAGCCATCGCGCGGTATCCCCCAGCTGGTCAGCTGACGCGATACTACGGCAATTCCGCTGTCGGCCGTGCCCACTCCGGTTCGCTCCAGTCCCACAGCGCGCAGCAGCACCTCGCCGATCTGGTTCTGCGATGGCTTGAGGAAGAACGGCAGAATCTGACGCAGTGGGATCGAGTTGACGACGAAGAGCGTGTCCAGCTTCACCGTGCCCAGCGCCGCGTCATGGTTCGCTGCGTCTTGTAACGGAACGCTGTCCGAAACGCCGTGTGCAATGCGTACACCACGCGCCTGAAGTGCTTCCTGTAGAACGGCCAGGTAGTCATGCGTTGGATTGGACGCTGGGCGCGATGTCACGCTGTCTCCCCTGGCGGTGTGCACCACCACGCGTGACATCCCTTCGTCGAAGAGAAGTGCACCAACGCCCGCGCCATAATCATACGCCAGGTCGTCCCAGGCCCACTGCGCTCCCACGGCCGGTCCCGGGAAGTTGTCCGCGCCCGAGTAGACACTACCGGTGATCGAATGAATTCCGTGGGCGACAATCGAATCGGCAAACTCGCCCATTGCCGCGCGCGCATCGCCCCGCACGTGATTACTCAGAGTTGGATCACCGCGCCCGGTGACGACAAGATCGCCATCGAGAACACCGTTGCGGACCGCACCGCGTGCGGCGAACGTCGTCTTGAAGCGGAAGTCGCCTCCGAGCTGCGTGAGCGCGACGGCGGAAGTGACGATCTTCATGTTGGACGCTGGCACCATGAGCGATGCCGCGTTATGAGCGTACAGCGTATCGTTCAGCCCCGGATCGACCACGAGTACCGCCCACTCGGCGGTGCGGAAGATGGACCGGTTCACGAGCGAGTCAATAGTATGCGCGAGCGTCGCGCGTGCAGAGGCGCGTTGCGGCGCTGGTGCGACACTGCTGCCCGCAGGTGCGCACCCGGTAACTCCCATCGCTGTGACAGACAGCACCAAGCCAAATGCGAGCGCCACCATCGCTGACCGAGCCGGTTGCATTGCGTCAGTCCGCTGCATGGTACGTCGCACGGAGTGATTCGTCTTCGGCCACCGACACCGCGGTCACTCGGGCACGCTCGCCGAGCGCCTGCTGCACACGGTAGAATATGAACTTTGCAAGATTTTCTCCCGACGGGACCAGCTTGCCGTCAGCGAATTCAGGGACGTCGAGGTTGATGTTACGGTGATCGAAGCGCTGGCGTACTTCCTGTCGAAGAACCTCGTCCAGCAATCCCAGGTCGACGATGAAACCCGTGTCCGGATCAATGGCCCCCGTCACGGTAACATCGCAAGTGTAGCTATGTCCGTGAAAGTGTGGCCATGCGCATGGCCCGAACGTGGCTTCGTTCTTCGCATCGTCCCATTCGGGGCGGCGATATCGATGCGCAGCCGCGAAGGTGGTGCGGCGCGTGAGGGTGCAATGAGGCATAGACCATCAAATTTGCACCCTCAGCACCATCGTGCGCTAACTCAGATTATTTAGCGCGCACCAGAGCGGGTCGGTTAAAACGAATCCGTAGCCGCGCCGCGGGGAGGGGGTCCGTGCTCGTCCGTCCCTTCAGGGGTCGGGCTCTCCGGTGGAATCCAGGGGACGCCGTCCTCAATAGCCTGCTGCCGATCGGTGGTGCCGGTGTACTCCGCTTCCGGATCGGTGGCCATGGCGCGGTCCGTGTCGCTGCGTTGTGGGAGCGTCTGATTGGATACCGTCATTTCGGTGTCCTCCTCGAAGGCCACGCTCTCGTCCGCGGCTTCGGGATTGAGCGAGCGGCGCAACGGGTCCACCGTGAGCTGGCTCTCCAGGTCGGTGATGCCGATGCGGTCGCCGACGATGCGTTCGGCGATACGCTTCTCCGCGTCCGTGCCAACGCGTCCCGTGAGGATGACCTTGGTCCCCTGAACATGGATATCGATGTCCAGGGGATCGATGGACGGATAGTCCCGCAGTACCTCGCGGACGAGCCGTTTCAGATCGCCCTCGTCCATGTCATCAATATCGAAAATATCTTCGTAGTCGTGTGCCATTACCAGCCTCCGTGCCGGAGCACCGTGCAAGCCCAGTGCCCACGGCCCTACCGCGCTACCTGAAGAGGGGAACCGACAGCCCTGCGGTGTAGCTCAAATTGCTGCGATAGCCGCTCGTAGCGGTACCGGTGGTGAGTAGCGGCGTTGAGCCGACGACCGGGGCGACATAGTAGCCGGCCGGGTAATGGTTTTGATACAGCGTATTGCCAACCATCAGCCTCAGCTCATACGAATTACCGGGCACAATGCGCAGGCCAGCGTCCGCTGTTATCGCGAACTGCGTCCCGAACTTGTACGGATCCTTGCCACCCGTGGAAGGCTGCGATGCCGACGCGATACCCGCCCCGACCCCGATCACCGGGATAACGTGGTGCCAGCTCTTCTGGCCGGAAACATTGAGTGCGAAGCCAATGTCAGCGATGTACAGCGGAACGCTCTGATCGCCGAGTGACCGGGTCGCAGCAGGAAGGGTAGGGTCAAAGGCCAAGCGGTGGGATGAGACCCGCCGGCCGCGCGCGTAGAATTCCGCCGGCCCGCTCACGGGTAGATCGTATCTGATCCCGAACAGCGCACCGCTGCGCGGAGTCGCCCCGATCTCGTCATGCTGCGTGTTGAAGTAGCCGCCCAAAATTGTAAGGTGCTGCGACGCCCTCACATCGTTGTACGGGCTCTCAGCAGGCAGGTGACCAACGACGGTTTGGGCTGCAAGTGGTGCAGACATCAGCGCGGGAGCCGCGGCACCAGCCAGCAGCGTCAGCGCGAGAAAGATCTTTGACATGCCGTGAAGTTTAGCGACGGTCGCGCAGAGTTTAGGAATCCGCATGGAAAAGGTCCACCCCGGTCATCTCGGGTGGCGTATCGATGCCCAGCATGGTGAGGATGGTGGGGCCCACGTCGCACAGCGCGCCGCCGTTGCGAAGCTCGGGCTCCGTTCCCGCCGGGTCAACGAATACGACGGGCACCGGATTACTGGTGTGCGACGTGTGCGGACCGCCAGTTTCCGGGTCGATCATCATCTCAGCGTTCCCGTGATCCGCCGTGATGATGAGGCGCGTTCCCGAGCGCCGCGCGGTGTCCACGATGCGCGCCAGGCAGCGGTCCACCGTCTCGACCGCTGCGAGTGTAGCGGCGACTGACCCGGTGTGGCCCACCATGTCGGCGTTGGCGAAGTTGCACAGGGTGAAGTCGTGGGCGCCAGCGTCCATGGAATTGCAGAGCACGTCGGCGATCCCCGCAGCGCTCATCTCCGGCGCGAGGTCGTACGTCGCCACCTTCTGACTTGAAACCAGGATGCGCTCTTCTCCGGGGTAGGGCGGCTCAACGCCACCGTTGAAGAAGTAAGTCACATGCGGGTACTTCTCGGTTTCCGCCGTCTTCAGCATGCTCTTGCCCGCCTCAGACACCACCTCGGCCACGATCCGCGACATCGACAGGGGCGCGAAGGCCACGGGCACGTCAAACGTGGCGTCGTACTCAGTGAGCGTGGTGACCGAGAGGGATGGGCGCGCTGAAATGTCAAAGCCCCCAAAACTGGGATCGATCAGCGCCCCGAACATCTGTCGCATCCGGTCGGAGCGATAGTTGAAGCAGATCACCGCATCGCCGTCGCGCATGGGTGCGACCGGCTCACCGTCTCGGACGATGACCACGGGCTTGATGA
>JBPCQO010000307.1:0-2552 GCA_050998035.1 Gemmatimonadaceae bacterium
GCCAGCTCAACCGGCGCATATCCTTAGTATGTGTCCTTTGTTCATCTGCATTGCCACTCCGAGTACTCGCTGCTCGATGGCGCCAACCGCATCGACGACCCCATCGCCCGCGCGCTCGAGCTGGAACAGCCAGCGCTCGCCATAACCTACCACTGGAACATGCACGCCGCCTGGGAATTCCAGGAGAAGGCGAAGAAGGCGGGCATCAAGCCCATAATCGGCATGGAGGCATATGTTGCCCCGGGTGACAGGCGGTCAAAGCAGCGCATCGAGCGAGTGGGCGGGGCGGGGCGTAAGTCCAGGTCGTACTACCATCTGGTGCTGCTGGCCCAGAACGCGACGGGGTACAAGAATTTAGTCAAGCTGTCCTCGCTCGGGTTCACTGAAGGCTTCTACTCCAAGCCGCGCGTCGATCGCGAGCTGCTGGCGCGGTACAGCGAAGGACTTGTCGTCTCATCGGCGTGCATGGCTGGCGAGGTGGCGAGTCATCTTCTGGAAGACAACTGGGATGCAGCCCGCGAGACGGCGTCGTGGTACGCGGAGCTGTTCAAGGGACGCTACTTCCTGGAAGTTCAGGCGCACGACAGTGAGGGGCAAGCCAAGCTGAACGAGCGTGTCTTCAGGCTCGCCGATGATCTGGGGCTCCCCGTCATCGCCACCAACGACGCTCACTTCCTCAAGGCCGACGACCACGCGGCTCATGACGTCTTGCTGTGCATCGGGCTCGGCAAGGAAGTGAACGAGCCCAGCCGCATGCATTACGACGGCGGGCTGTACTTCAAGAGCGCGGACGAGATGCGCTCTCGCTTCGCCATGCGGGCGGACGTACTCGAGAACACGCTCCAGATCGCCGACGAAGCCGGGATCGAGTTCAAGAAGACGTACCACGTCCCGTCCTTTCCGCTACCGGAGGGGGTCGCGACGGAGAACGATCTCCTCGTCAGCCTCACGGAGGCCGGAGTCCGCGCGCGCTACGGCGATCCGTACTCTGAAGAAGTGGCACAGCGGATGGAGTACGAGCTCGACGTCATCACCAAGACGGGATACGCGGGCTACTTCCTGATCGTGTACGACTTCATCAAGGCCGCACGCGATCTGGGGATTCCGGTCGGCCCCGGACGTGGCTCGGCCGCGGGCTCGCTCGTCGCATACGCGCTCGGCATCACCAACGTCTGCCCACTCAAGTTCGACCTGCTGTTCGAGCGCTTTCTCAATCCGGAACGCGTCTCGATGCCGGACATCGACGTGGATTTCTGCTTCGAGCGTCGCGGCGAGGTGATCGAGTATGTGCGCCAGAAGTACGGTCGCGACTCGGTAGGCCAGATCATCACCTTTGGAACGCTCAAGTCTCGCGCCGCGGTAAAGGATGTTGGCCGCGCACTTGGCTTCACGCCGGGCGAGACCGACGCACTCGCCAAACTGATTCCGAATCAGCCGAACTATTCGCTCACAGTCGGCGAAGCGGTCGAAAAGATTCCCGAAGTGAAAAAGCTGTATGCGGAAGAGCGCTACCGCGAGCTGATGGATTATGCGATCTCGCTCGAAGGGCTGTCGCGTCACGCAGGCGTGCACGCAGCCGGCGTCGTGATCGCGCCAGGGCCGATCGACGATTACGTCCCGGTATGCACGCAGTCGTCCAGGGGCGCGGGCGCGCACAGCGGCGAGGAAGGAACCGTCGTCACACAGTACGACATGAACGCGCTGGAAAAGGCGGGCATGCTCAAGATGGATTTCCTCGGCCTTACCACGCTCACCGTCATCACGGACGCCGTCGCGGCGATCCGCGCGCGTGGCCGCGAAGTCCCCAACCTGGATGACATCCCGCTCGACGACGACGAAACGTATCAGCGACTGCGGTTGGGGAAGACCGTGGGCGTCTTCCAGTTCGAATCGCCGCTGGCGACAGACCTGCTACGCTCGATGCGCTGCGACAGCTTCAACGACCTCGTCGCATCCAACGCTCTGATGCGACCCGGGCCGCTCGACGCGGGCATGCACCGCGTGTACATCCGGCGCAAGCGCGGCGACGAGCCGGTCAGCTATCTCCTGCCCGAGCTCGAAGAGTTCCTGAACGAGACGTATGGCGTGATAACGTATCAGGAGCAGTTGATGCGTATTTCGCAGAAACTCGCTGGCATGTCGCTGTCTGAAGCCGACGTGCTGCGCAAGGCGGTCGGAAAGAAAGACGCGGATCTCATTCGCAAGGAGCTGGGCAAGTTCATCGAGAAGGCCGTCGCACTCGGTCATGATCGCAAGATCATCAACGAGATAGCGGGACAGATCGAGACGTTCGGGCGGTATGGATTCAACAAGTCACATGCTGTCGCCTATTCGCTCATCTCGTATCAGACGGCGTGGCTCAAGACGCACTTCCCCGCCGAGTTCATGGCCGCGCTGATGTCGTCGCAGATAGGTGACACCGATAGCGTCGTCAAGTACATCAATGAGGCGCGCGAGATCGGGCTGGAGCTGCTGCCACCGGACGTGAATGAGTCGGGCTACAAGTTCACCGTCATCGCCGACGCCAGAATCCGCTTCGGGCTCGGTGCTGT
>JBPCQO010000007.1:0-10483 GCA_050998035.1 Gemmatimonadaceae bacterium
ACCGCGCATGCGGTAGCGCATCCAGACGTTCGAACGCTAACGGAGTGGCACAGCTTTGGCACATGCCAAAGTTCTCGGGATTGCGATACAGACGGCGCAGCGCCTGATCAATATGCCAGAGAAAGCGTCCCTCGGAGCTCGCGAAAAGGAAGGCTTTCTCCCGTTCCATGGCGTCAGTTCCCTGGTCCGCCATGTGGAACGAGTAAGCACTTACCTCACCGCCAGAATCCTGCGCGGAGACGTTGAAGGCGTCGCTATAATTGCCCAACTCCTTCACGACACGCCCACGCTCCTCCGTCAACCTGCTCTCGAAGTGCTTCAGGAACTGGTCGCGCGTCATGGCCTTTGGCTTCTTCGCCCGTGCGGCGCTGGTCGGCATCGTCATTGAATCCTTGTAAGCGCAACGTCGGCGGCGTTGCCGTCGAGGTCTAGGTGATGTATTGCGGTAAAGCCATCGAGAAGCGCTGCGGTGCGGAGCTCTGCTGCGAGCACCTCGGCCGCAATCCAATCGCGGTGAGCTTCCACCGCTTCCAAAACTTCCGGCACCCCGGTCACCAGGAGGGCGATACGGTCGCTCACAGCGAAGCCGAGATCCTTACGCAAGCGCTGAACCCGGTTCACCAGCTCGCGTGCGACGCCCTCGCGCCGGAGCTCCGGCGTGATCGATGGGTCAATCGCCGCCACGTATCCGGCGTCGTACTTCACTATGAGCGCACCGCTGGCGCGACGCACGATCGTGACGTCGTCCAAAGCTAGCGGGTGTGCCTGACTTTCCGTCGAAATCAGGATCGGCTCGCCGCGCTCCAACTTGAGCAGATCGCCCGATGTGAGCGCCGAGACCTGCGCCGCGGCGCGCGGCGTCTCCTTACCGAACTTCTTGCCGAGCGTGCGGAAGTTGGGACGGCCTTCCAGCGTGACAAAGTCATCGGCCGACGTCGCGAACACGACTTCCTTAACGTTGAGCTCGGCAGCGAGCAGCGGGACGAGCGACCCGAGCGAGCCGGCTCCTTCGCTTCCCGGCACCACGCAAAGGAGAGTGCTGAGCGGTTGGCGCACCTTGATGGCCGCCTCTTCGCGTGCAGCGCGGGCCAGATTGGCCAACGCGCGTACGTCACGCATCGCAGCTTCCAGCTCAACATCGATCCGGTCCGGGTGCGGCCGAACGTAGGGAGCCACGTGCACCGATTCGCCGGTAAGCTCGCGGTGGACCCAGTCCGTAATGAATGGCGCGAACGGTGCGAGCAGTCGTGACGTTACTACGAGCACCTCGTACAGTGTCGCGAACGCAGCGCGGTTGTCCTCAGTGTCCACTTCATAGAAGCGGTGCCTGTTCAGCCGCACGTACCAGTTGGAAACGTCGCTGACGAAGAAGTCCATCACCGCGTTCACCGCATGGGTTGCACTGTACTCGTCCAGCAGCTCGTCGCAAGCGCGCTCCACAGTCGACAGCCGCGACAGGATCCAACGATCGATGAGCGGCCTTTCGGAAGGAAGTGGATCGTCGTCGGACGGCGTCCATCCGAAGCTCGCGTACGTGGCGAAAATGCCGCTGTACACGTTCTTGAAAGTCAGCAGGAAACGACCGACCGTCTCGCGAATCGCATCCTCATCGAACTTGCGCGGAAGCCAGATCTGACTCGACGCGATGAGGAAGATGCGCACCGCGTCCGCACCATGTCGTTCGATCACCTGCCATGGGTCAACGGCGTTGCCGCGGCTCTTGGACATCTTGCTACCGTCCTTGGCCTGGACGAGATCGTTGACGACAACGCTGCGGTATGGCGGCGTTGACGCGGCCCGTTCACCAAGCGCTCCGTCCAACCCTGTGGCGATGGCGAGCAGTGAATAGAACCAACCACGGGTCTGGTCGACGCCCTCGGCGATAAAGTCCGCCGGAAAATGGCGCGCAAAGATCTCGCGGTTCTCGAACGGGAAATGCCACTGCGCGAACGGCATCGATCCGGAGTCGAACCACGTGTCGATTACTTCATTCACGCGACGCATGGTGCCGCGCCCGGACCGCGCTGGCCAGGTGTACCGGTCGATGTACGGTTTGTGCGGATCGAAAGCATCGCCGAGTATCTCACCCGTGCGTTCGGCAAGATCGGCGTAGCTACCGATCACCTCGATCTCGCCTGGATCCTCGTCGTTGACCCAGACAGGAAGCGGAGTGCCCCAGTACCGGTCGCGCGAAACAGCCCAGTCGATGTTGTTCTCGAGCCATTCACCAAATCTTCCAGAGCCCACCTCCGGCGGATGCCAGTCCACGGCATCGTTCCGCTGGATCATGCTTTCCTTGAACTCAGTGGTTCGCACGAACCAGGACGACCGCGCGTAGTAGAGGAGCGGAGTATCGCACCGCCAGCAGTGGGGATACGAGTGCTCGAACTGCTGCATCTTCCATAGAACACCACGGCGGCGCAACTCGTCGACGATGAGCATGTCGGCATCCTTCACGGACATGCCTCCAACAATCGGAAGCGACTCCGGGAAGCGCCCGCGAGTATCAACGGGCTGCAGGAAAGCGAGGCCGTGACGCACACCAGCGGCGTAGTCATCGGCACCGAACGCCGGAGCCATGTGCACCACGCCCGACCCGTCGGTCGCCGTCACGAATGATTCGCCAACAATTATCTCGTGCACGCCGTCGCCATAGTCCACCCAATCGAGCGGACGGCGATAATGCAGCCCGACCAGATCCGTGCCGGCGAAGGAGCCGATCGAATCCCAACGCTCCTGATAACCCTCGCCCAAGAGCGCTGTGGCGCGGGCGGACGCGAGGATGAGACTGCCTTCACCCTCCGCGCCACGCTTGACCAACTCCACGTAGTCGAGCTCTGGGTTCACCGCCAGCGCAGCGTTGGAGACGAGCGTCCAGGGCGTGGTGGTCCACACCAGGATGCGGCGCACCGCATGGCTCGCAGCAACATCGCCGGCGTCCATGTCGCTCCCCTTTAGTTCCGACTCCAATCGTAGCGCTACGTACACGCTCGGATCCTTAACCGTGCGGTAGCCCTGCGCCACCTCGTGCGAGGACAGCGCGGTGCCACAGCGTGGGCAGTACGGCAGGATCTTGTGACCGCGGTACAGCAAGCCGCGATCAAACAGTGTCTTGAGCGCCCACCACACGCTCTCCACATAGTCGTTGGAGTAGGTTACATACGGGTGCTCATAGTCGAGCCAGTACCCAATGCGCGCACTCAACCGCTCCCAATCGGCGCGGTACTTGAAGACACTTTCCCGGCACAGCTCGTTGAAGCGCTCCACGCCGATACGCTCAATGTCCTGCTTGCCGGAAATGCCAAGCTGCTTCTCGACTTCGATTTCAACCGGAAGTCCGTGCGTGTCCCAACCGGCTTTGCGGGTGACGTGAAAGCCCTTCATCGCGCGATGGCGACAAAAGAGATCCTTTACGGTACGCGCAAAGACGTGGTGGATTCCAGGGCGGCCGTTAGCGGTGGGCGGTCCCTCGAAGAAAACGAACTCGGGCCGGCCGACGGACTCGCGCTGGATGCGCCGAAACAGGTCTTCCTCCGACCATTGGGCGAGCACTTCCTGCTCCAGACCGTCGGCGGGCCGGTCTGGCGCCAGCAATCGAAAGTGCGGCTGCACTGGTGCTTCCTGAGCGCCCATTGGGTTCAGCCGCCCGCGGCGGCAGGTAGTGGCCTGTCGGACGCGTCGATCTCCGAGAGGTGACGGGTGATAAGCGAGCGCATCTGCGCCATGTACGCGCGGCGTGAGCGTTCCAGCGCTTCAAGCTCCGCCTGGACGCGCCTGACCTCGGAACGCGCGCTCTCTATGAAGCGCTCCCCCTCTGCCTGTGCTTCCCTGATGATCAAGCCAGCCTCACGCTCGGCCTGCTCCTTCGTCTCCTGGCGCAGCTGCTGCGCTGAAACGAGTGCTTCATTCAGAGCTCTGTCGCGCTCACGAAAGGCGCGAAGCTGCTCGTGAAAGGAGCGCGCCTTCTGATCCAGATCCTGGTTCACGCGCGCGAGGCGCTCCATCTCCTCTGCGACCTGGTCGCGGAACTGGTCCACGCGGGCCGGGTCGTAGCCGCGGAGGGATCGGCCGAAATCGTACCGCCGAACATCTAAAGCGGTCAGGTGAAAGGCTTCGTCAGTCATTGCTCACGTACTCCAAACAGAGCGGTGCCGAGTCGGACCAGGGTGGCTCCCTCCTCGACGGCGATCTCGTAATCGTTGGACATCCCCATGGACAGCTCGGTCGCCGGATGTCCAGCCTGCTCCAGAACCTGCAGCGCATGGCGCGCACCGGCAAACGTCTTCCGCAACATGAGTTCAGACGCGTCTAGGGGTGCCAGCGTCATAACACCACATACACGAATTCCCGACATCCCGGTGAGCCGGTCAGCCTCCACGCGCAACTGCTCGGGAGTATAGCCACCCTTGCTGGATTCGTCGGAGGTATTGACCTGAACGAGCGAATCCACGGGACGGCCACGGGCCAGACCGAACTCGCACACAGCGTCGGCCAGTCTACTGCTGTCCAGCGACTCCAGCATGGCGAAGTGATCCAGAGCCTGCACCTTGTTCCGCTGAAGATGCCCGATCAGATGCCAGACCACCGGCACTTCTACAGCAGCCATTTTGCCGAGTGCCTCCTGCACCCTGTTCTCGCCGCATTCGGCGATACCCGCTCCCCATGCCTCCACGGCCGCCTCGGGACCATGCGTCTTGGTGACCGCGACTATACGCACAGGGCGTCCACGTGCGCCTCGGTCCGCAGCCTCAGCGATGCGGCCGCGGATCTCAGCGACGCGCTCGACGAGGTCCGGAAAAACCATAGCCGATGAATTTAACCAGGGGTACAGCGGCTGGCGCCGAGGCAGCACAACTTCGGTAAGGGGCGTCTAGCAATAGTCAGTGGAACGGTATATCTTTCTATCCGGATAGACGGATACATGACTACCATTTTCGATCGCCTCAGTATTCTATCGGACCCGACGCGGAGCCGCCTGCTGGTCCTTCTGGACCGGCACGAGCTCACAGTCTCGGAGCTGTGTTCGGTCACGCAGCTCCCTCAGTCTACCGTCAGCCGTCACCTCAAGCTGCTTGGCGATGATGTCTGGGTCACGTCTCGGGCCGACGGCACCAGCCGCAGATACCGGTCGCTCACCGATCGGTTGGAGCCGAGTGCGCGGCGACTGTGGAATTTAGTGCGTGAGCAAGTCAGTGGATCGGTTGCGGCACAGCAGGACGCCGGGCGGCTCCGATCGGTGCTCGCTCTCCGCCGGTCAGCGTCCCAGGAGTTTTTCTCCACCGCGGCCGGTGAATGGGACCGGCTGCGATCGGAGCTGTTCGGCGACCGGGCTGATTTGGTCGGACTACTTGGCCTGTTGGACGAGACCTGGACGATAGGCGATCTGGGTTGCGGCACGGGCCAGGTTACTGAGCTGCTCGCGCCCTTCGTGGCACAAGTGGTGGGAGTGGACGAGTCGCCGGCGATGTTGTCCGCGGCACGCAAGCGCCTGGCGGGATATGAGAACGTGGCACTCAGGGAAGGAGATCTGGGCGCGCTGCCCGTCGACGACGAGTCGCTGGACGCCGCGCTGCTTTTCCTGGTCCTTCACTACACGGCCGACCCGGCAGAAGTGCTGGCGGAAGTGTGCCGCGTGCTCAAACCCGACGGTCGGCTGCTCATCGTCGACATGATGCCGCATGACCGCAGCGAGTTTCGCGATTTGATGGGCCACGTGTGGCAAGGGTTCGCCGCGCACGACTTGGCGAGATGGAGCGGGCAGGCTGGTCTCCATGACCTGCGGTACCACGCACTCCCGGCCGATGCCGCGGCCAAAGGGCCGACTCTTTTTGCCGCGTCGACCAGACGTCCACGAACGGACGGAGTTAGCGCAATCGGTACAATCACCAGTTCAATCGCTAGTACTACCGCAACGTCCTCGGGGCTGTCGGCTCTGACGAACAATTACATCCCCGGAGAGGCATCCGGCATCACCGCGTCCGGCCCGATCGCCGTACGCTCAACATTCTGAAACTGACCAATGGCTACTACAGTCGCACCACACAATGCCGTCAATGCAGCCGACGAGGGGCGTCCGCCCTTCAAGGTGGCAGACCTATCACTCGCGGAATTCGGCCGGAACGAGATTCGGTTGGCCGAGTTCGAGATGCCAGGACTCATGGCAATTCGAGAAGAGTACAGGGGCCAGTCCCCGCTCAAGGGCGCCAAGATTATGGGCTCGCTGCACATGACCGTGCAGACGGCGGTCCTCATCGAGACGCTCGCCGAACTCGGCGCTGACGTTCGCTGGGTATCGTGCAACATTTTCTCGACGCAGGATCACGCCGCGGCCGCTGTTGCGGTGGGTAAGAATGGCACCCCGGAGAACCCGCGCGGAATACCAGTGTTCGCGTGGAAGGGGGAGACGCTGGAGGAGTACTGGTGGTGCACTGATCAGGCGCTGATGTGGCCCGACGGTTCAGGCCCGAACCTCCTGTTGGACGATGGCGGCGCCGCCACGCTGCTGGTGCACAAGGGCGCGGAGTACGAAAAGGCCGGGAGCGTTCCAGAGTTCGATGCTGAGAATGATCCCGAAGAGCTCGGCGTCATCCTCGATCTGATCCGTCGCGAAATCGCGGCGAACCCCGGTCGTTGGACGCGGGCAGCGGAGTCGATCCGCGGCGTGTCGGAAGAGACGACGACGGGCGTGCACCGCCTGTACCAGATGATGGAAAACGGAGAGCTTCTCTTCCCCGCCATCAACGTGAACGACTCCGTTACGAAGAGCAAGTTCGACAACCTGTACGGGTGCAGGCACTCACTCACCGACGGCATCCTGCGCGCGAGCGACGTGATGCTGGCTGGCAAGGTCGCGGTGATCTGCGGCTACGGCGACGTGGGCAAGGGATGCGCACAGGCGCTGCGTGGCCAGGGCGCGCGTGTCATCATCACGGAGATCGATCCGATCTGCGCGTTGCAGGCAGCGATGGAAGGCTACCAGGTCGCGACGCTCGAAGACTTCGTCTCGACGGCTGACATTTTCGTGACGGCCACGGGGAATCGGGACATCATTACGGCCGCCGACATGGCACGCATGAAGGACAAGGCGATCGTCGGTAATATCGGTCACTTTGATAACGAGATCGACATGTCTGGTTTGAAGAAGACGCCCGGCATCGAGCGCATCACGATCAAGCCACAGTACGACGAGTGGGTGTTCGCCGACGGGCACAGCGTGCTCATTCTGGCCGAGGGGCGGCTACTTAACCTCGGCTGCGCAACCGGACATCCGAGCTTCGTAATGTCGGCGAGCTTCACTAACCAGGTGATGGCGCAGATCGAGCTGCACCTGCGCGGGGACAACTACGACAACCGCGTGTACACGCTTCCCAAGAAGCTGGACGAGAAGGTGGCTCGCCTGCACCTCGGGAAGTTGGGCGTGAGGCTTACAGAACTGAGCCCACGTCAGGCTGACTACATCGGCGTTCCGCTCGAGGGGCCGTACAAGCCGAAGCACTACAGGTACTAGCACGTAACGCGCAGTGAGCCTGGCAAGTTGCCGTCCCAGGCTCACTGCGCGCAGTTACCGTTTCGACAGCAGCGGTGATTCTATCACTGCCCTTCCCTGCGCTTGAGCACGCCGACGTACGTCCGCGACGGTGGCGGGAATACCAAACCAGCTCGTAACAAACGTTGCGTCGATGAGTTGATGACGTCGGCGGAGCTCGGCGCGATACCAAGTTGGTGGGAGTAGCGGAACAGTCACGATGACAACATCGCGCCGAAAGGATTGCACCTCCTGCATGTACCAAAGCGGGTAAGTGTCGTTGTCTCCGATGGCGAGGAAAACCCCATTGCGCGGCACGCTGGCCAACATCCTCCTGGCCTGTCTCTCCGCATCGTGTTCATCGCGGCGTTCAGCGACAATTAGACGCCAGTTCAGCGCGCACGGCAATAGCGCCACGAGTATCGCGAGTGCCACAGTTGACCGGCGTGCCGGGGTCGCGCGCGCAATCGATCCGGTAGCGTTGCGGGCCGCCATGACTGCGCCGGAGCCCGCCCACGCTCCCCACGCGACGAACGCCCACGTAAAGAAGTAGTCCCGGTCGCGCGCTTCGTGCAGCGCATTTGAGGGCAATACTCCGACCCCGTATGATGCACCCGCGCGGAGGTTGAGGTACAGAACCACACCGATGCTGGTGGTCAGCAGAAAGGCTAGCCACGCGCGCCAGCTCGCCCGGTCTTTGCGGCGGTGGGCGATCGAGCCATACACTCCGAGCGCCGCATACAGCACGGTGAACGGCGTGCGCAACAGACCCGGCGGTGGATCGGGCGCCAGGCCGAGTGCGAACTGCCAATCGGCGTACTCGAACACGTTACCAACCTGCAGCCAGAGTGGCGCGCGCCGCGGCCACATTGGAGCAACGTCGTACTGATGGCGCTGCACCGCATCACTCAAGGCAGCCAGCGTCACCGGATTGCCCTGATTAATCGCAGGGTCGTGCGCCGCGCGCAGGAGCATGAACAGAACGGCCGATGCACCGATCAGAAATACGGCTGGGACGGCTGGGGAATACCGCGATAGCAACGCGCGCCGCAGCGGCCAAAGCAGCACGATAGCTGCCGGTACGGAGAGTAGCGCCGTCAAGTGAAGTGACCAGCCGAGGCCGCACACGTACGCGACGAGCACAAGCCAGCGCATCTCTCCACTGGACGCTGCTCTCGACGCGGACCAGAGGATCAGCATGGAAGCGAGCAGCGCGCAGGCGTACACCTCGGTCTCTGTCGCGTTCAACCATACCGTGGACATCAGCCCCGCGGTAGCTGCCGCACAGAATGATGCGAGAGCGTCACGCGTCCAGTGCCAGAACATGTTTGCGACGAGACCGAACGCGACCGCCGTGCAGAAGGCGGAGAAGGCGTTGACCGCAAGCGTGAAGCCTAGCACTGGTGCCAGCAGCATGCTCCAGACGCGCGCAAGTAGCACGAACAGCGGAGTTCCAGGTGGATGCGGGATGCCGAGTGAGTGCACTGCTGAGAGGAACTCACCCGCGTCCCAGAACGTCACGCCGTGCGCGATTGTTGCGCCGTACACAGCAAACAAAAACGCCGCGGCGGCGGCGTCGGGGCGAACACGGCTGCTCCCCGAACTCAACCTGGTCCTGCGGCGACCGCTCTGTGCTCCTTGGTCACGCGCGGCATCTGGCCTCCGAGGATCTCGCGTAGCTCCAGCGTGGTAAGGGAGCGATAAAATACTCCCTTGTGAGCGACAGATATGGAAGCGTTCTCCTCGCTCACTACCACCACCAGCGCGTCAGTTTCTTCGCTCAAGCCGAGCGCCGCCCGGTGTCGGGTGCCGAGTGCTCTGTCGGGCAGGGCCGACTTTGACAGCGGAAGAATGCAGCCGGCACCCACGATGACAACGTCGCGCACGATTACAGCACCGTCGTGCAGCGGAGTGTACGGCGTGAAGATGGTGACCATCAGATCGGACGACACGTTCGCCTGCAGCTCGGTGCCGGTTTCCGCGTAGTCGGCAAGCGACATCTCCTGTTCAATCGCTATGATGGCGCCGTGCGAGGATCGGCTGAGGCGATCGACGGCGTCCACTACCTCCTCTGCAACTTCCACCCTTGGCACCCTGCGGAGAAACCTGACGGTCCGTGGATAACGCAGCCTGTAAAAAAGCGCTCGTACCTCGGGCTGGAAGAGAATCAGCGCGGCGAGCGCGGTCAGCTCCAGCCAGGTCACGCACGAACCTCGAGGACCGTGGCAGCGACGTCGAGCGCGTGCCGGTGGGAGCGAACGTCGTGCACGCGAAACCAAGTCGCGCCCAATGTGAGCGCAACCACGCTGGCACCTACACTTCCAGCATCTCGATCCGCTGCTTTACGCACGCCCGTGATCTCCCCAATAAACCGTTTGCGCGAGGCGCCGACCATCACCGGAAAGCCAAGCTCCACCAATCGGGGAAGTTGCGCAAGGGCCTGCACGGAATGCTCGCTCATCTTGGCGAAACCGATGCCGGGATCGACGATGATTGAAGCCCGATTCACACCAGCCTCCAGGGCGCGGTCGATCGCCGGAGCCAGCTCGTCCAGAACCACGTCCATCACATCGCGGCCACCGTAGTCCGCATGGGAGTACCGCGCCATGTCCGCAATGTCGCCGCGCGAGTGCATCAGGACAACAGTGCACCCCGCGGCAGCGCATACGGCGGCCATCCTGGCGTCGAGGCGGAGAGCGGACACGTCGTTGACGGTTGTTGCACCGGCGCGGAGGGCGGCCGCGGCAGTTTCCGCTTTGACCGTGTCGATGGCAATTCTCAATAAGGGGTGCCGCGCGCGCAGCTCACGAATGACCGGGACAACGCGACCAATCTCCTCGTGCACGTCGACCGGTGTAGCGCCGGGGCGCGTTGACTCGCCCCCGATCTCGACCGAGTCGGCCCCAGCGCTCAGCATTTCCTCCGCGCGTTCGACGGCTGTCGTGTGAGATAAAAAAT
>JBPCQO010000049.1:0-15646 GCA_050998035.1 Gemmatimonadaceae bacterium
AAGGAGAAGACAGGGGGGTGGCCTAGCCAAACAGAAAAAAACGCCCCACCACAAACACACACCAGGCTCCCCCCCCCCCCCCCCCCCCCCCCCCTCTTAGTTCGTAACTCAGTCGGATATTGCGATAATCAGTAATCGAATCAGTAGCTGAGCGCGCATCCACCGCTACCAGCGTTGATCCAGTTCTGCTGCACGAGGAAGTCCTTGCCGCCGAGACTCATGTTGGCTGTACCGCCGTTGGCCGTGCCGTACGTCTTACCAAACGTCCACGCACACTTGTCGGCGTTCTCGTAGCCACGGTTATCGTACCACGCGGTGCCGAGTTCGTCGGTCGTTGTCTCCTCGATCTCGTGCGCGAGAGTGTTGACTTCCGCATCGGCCGCGACGTCGTTGTTGGGCGATTTGTAGCCACCCGAGCATGCGCTGAGGTTGTCGGCATTATGCGGCATCGCGGCGTACAGCACGACCCTGGATACGCCATTAACAGTGACCGTGGCGTGAGTATGGTACGCGCAGTACTGCGTGATGAAACCGCCGCCGAGGTTGACGTTCGGCCCGGTAAAGATCGTGTACACGGTGTTGGCATCATACGTCAGTGCACCGTTGGCGAACCCATTGGCCAGCATGTTTGCCATGTCGGCATCCGTGGGCGCGCTGTTGGGCACCGATGCATTGGCCCAGTACTGCGTGTACGTCACACTGTTTGCCACCTTCGCGCTGGTCGCGCTGGAGCTCGCGGTGTACGAGGTATTGATGTTGAAGTAAGGAGATCCACCCAGATTGCGCAGGAAATGCCCGATGAGTGAGCCATCCCCGGCGGACGAACCGGCTGTACCGGGCGTTGGAGCGTTCGGATACACCTGTGACGCACCCCAGTAGATCGCGGCCACTTTGGTCGTCGCAGGTGAGGTGATGAGCGGTCCGCCATGATAGCTGATCCCGGTCCCGCTGGTGCGCACACGGCTCGCCGCGTTGGCGGCGTAGAACTGCCTCGTGTGGAACAGGTGTCGCGAGTTCAGCTCGGGACTGCGCGAAGCCGTTACCCCGGGCGAGGGGGCGGTGATCGGGGCGCCGGAGTCCGCACAGGCTGCGGCTGTGAACACAACGGCAGAGGCGATGGTGAAGCGGAGCGAGCGAGTGGAGCTACCAGACATGCGGGTCTCCTTGGATATGGCGGTTGACACGATGGTGCGCCCAATGTAGGCCCGTAAGCACGGATGTCCAGAGCAGTCCTGGCCCACCACGCGATCATTCGCGCCCACACGTCCCCCAGGGTAGCTTTGGATCTTCCCGAGATTCCTTGGCTGCCAACACCGTGCCTCGTCCGTCCGACTCCATAGGAACCGCGGTTGACCTCCACGGCGAGTTGTACCGCGTCCTCGCGGAGAGCGCGCCCGACGCGATTATCACGATCGACGAAAACAGCGTCATCATCGCTGCCAACTCAGCGGTCGAGCGTCTCTTCGGCTATGCGCCGGACGACCTGATCGGCAAGCCGCTGTCTCTTCTCATGCCGGCTCGAATGCACGGTGCCCACTACGCCGGCGTTGCGCGCTACACCGGCACCGGAGTCCGGCACGTTTCGTGGCAGAGCCTCCGTCTCCCGATCCTCACCAGAGCCGGCGCTGAGGTCCCGGTAGAGGTCTCGTTCGGCGAGTTCATCTCGGGTGGCCGTCGCGTCTTCTCCGGTTTTCTTCGCGATATCTCGGATCGGGTTGCGGCCGAGCATGCAGTAAGTACCGCACGCCGGGAAGCCGAGGCGCGCGCTACGGAAGCTGAGCAGCTCGCCACGCAACTGCAGGACCAGGCCACCGAGCTGGAGCAATCGAATCTGGAGCTGCATTCCGCGGTCTCGCTACTGCGCCAGAGCGAAAAGCGGTATCGGGCGCTTGTCGAGGCATCCACACTCATGGTGTGGTCCACCGACGCGTCCGGAATGGTGGAAGACCTACCGCTCTGGCGTGAACTCACGGGGCAAACACTGGAGGAGGTACGCGGCAACGGCTGGACCGATGCCATCCACCCGGATGACCGCCGCCGAACTCTTAAAATGTGGCGCGCCGCGCACGCGGCGCGAGCTGTGTATCAGGCGGAGTATCGAGTCCGTCTCGCGAATGCAACCTATCGGTGGTATAGCGCCCGCGGCGTTCCCGTAATCGGGCCCGACGGCGAGGTGCGCGAGTGGATCGGCGTGTTCAACGACATAGACCAGGCAATGCGACGCGACGTCGGCACGTGGTTTCTCGCCGAAGCAAGCATCGCACTGGCTGAGTCACGTGGCGAACTCGGAACCCTCGAAACTGTGGCGAAGCTGGCCATCGAGGGGCTGGCCGACGGATGCATGATCACGCTACTCGCGAACGATGGTTCATTTGAACATGTCGCGATCCAGAGCCGCGAAGATCAGATCGCCGGGTTGGTCGCGGATATGGAGCGCATGTATCCGTTGCCAGTTGATGCGCCATCAGGATACCCGCGCGTCATTCGCACGGGCGAGGCAGAGCTGGTCACCGAAAGCGCATTCAACGACATCCCTCTTCCGCACGCGGCCCACGTCGCCGAGCACGTCGCCGAGCACGTCGCCGAGCGTGTCGCCTTGATGCGCCGTGTCGGCATGTACTCGGCCATGATCGTCCCGCTCACCGCACGCGGTCGCACGCTTGGGGCAATGACGCTGGCCCTCCATGGTCCCGCGCGACGCGCGCAGTTCGACGCGCATGACCTTGCAATTGCAAGCGAGCTCGGTCGGCGCGCAGGTATAGCGCTCGACAACGCCAGAGCGTATGCGGCCGAGGAGACAGCGCGGACCGATGCAGAGCGTGCAGTGGAACTGTCGCGCCGCCTCCAAGCGATCACTGCAGCGTTCGCGCGCGTGCTGTCAGTCGCCGATGTTGCCGAAACGACGCTGTCGCAGGGGTTGGACGCGCTCTCGGCACAGGCTGGTGTTGTGTACAGGATGAATCCGCTGGACAGAGTGCTGGAGCTGGTGGATTTCCGGGGCGTGCCCGCTGACGCTATAGGACCGTGGGAACGCGTTGCACTGGACATGCCGATGCCGGTCTCCGACGCCGTGCGGACTGGCGAGACGCTGTATTTTGGTGAGCGTTCCGCGCCGGTGGAGCAATACCCCGATCTCAAGGAAGCACGCAAGATCGTGGAAGCTGATGCGTGGATCGCCGTGCCGTTGTTTCACGGTGGCGAATGCCTCGGCGCTGTGGCGCTGGGCTTTGATGGAGCGCATCACTTCTCGGCGGAGAACCGCGCACTCGTCGATGCCCTCGGACGCCACTGCGCGCAGGCGATGGAGCGCGCCCGGTTACTGGCGGCGGAACGTGCAGCGCGGGAAGAGGCAGAATCCGCGAACCGCGTGCGCAGCGATTTCCTCGCGACCATGAGTCACGAGCTGCGCACACCACTTAACGCAATTGCCGGTTACGTGGAGCTGATCGAGATGGGCCTGCGCGGCGCCGTGACAGACGCACAGCGCGAGGACCTCACCCGCATTCGCCGAAGTCAGCGGCGTCTACTCAGCCTGGTGAATGACGTTCTGAATTTTGCCAAGATAGACGCCGGTCACGTGCGGTACGACATCACTGATGTCGCGCTGGACGACCTCATCGCCGGAGTCGAAGCGCTCGTTTTACCTCAGCTGCGCGCGAAGGGGCTGGCCTACACGTTCGACTCTCCATTGTGCCGCTTCACCGTCCGTGCGGATCGCGAGCGACTGGAGCAGATACTCATAAACCTCCTGTCCAATGCGATCAAGTTCACCGTGACCGGTGGCGTGGTGACGGTGACGTGCGAAGCGCGCCACGATGCAATGCTCATCCACGTATCGGACACGGGCGTCGGGGTGCCGGAGGACAATCTCAACTCGATTTTCGATCCATTCGTGCAGGTCGAGAGCGGACACACCCGAACGGCTGAAGGGACCGGGCTGGGGTTGGCAATCAGCCGCGAGCTGGCGACAGGTATGGGGGCCGCAATCACCGTGCGAAGCGAGCGTGGGATCGGGTCGACATTCACGGTTGTATTTCCAGCTTTCACCAAACCGGCCCCTCAACAGGCCCATGGCTGACTCGTCCCAAACCGCGAGGACGGTTCTCATCGTCGACGATAACGAGGACAACCTGACCATCTATTCTGCGTACCTGACGCAACGTGGCTATAAGGTGACCGTCGCGAGGAACGGGCGAGAAGGCGTGGACAGTGCGCTCGCGAATCTGCCCCAGATCATCCTCATGGATCTCTCGATGCCCGTCCTGGACGGCTTTGCCGCGCTGATGCTGTTGCGCGGGAACGCGCTGACGGGAAAAATTCCCGTAATCGCCCTGACCGCGCATGCGCTCACAGAGGAACGAGATAGAGGGATCGAGTTCGGATTCGACAGCTACCTGTCAAAACCAATACACCCGCTCGAAGTGATTCGCGAGGTCGCACGCTTCATCGGCACCCCGGGACAGTAGCTCAAATAATCCCGACAGATCTTGTCATATTTGGACGGCCTGCATAGACTTGCTCCCGCGAGGCATGATGTGCCATAAGATCCAAGGCTGTCTCGCCGTACAGCAACCTCTGACCGTTGGCGCAAACTTCCACCAGCACCCAGAAAGCAGCAATCCGCACCGCGCGCACCGATCCATTCGAGTCGCGCCGGGAGCCGCGTGGGCGCGGGAGCATAGTCCTGCGACTCGTGCTCGCCGCGGTCGGACTGGTCTTAGTCGGTCTGGTTGCATGGGTCACCATCGCTGCTGGTGGTAGCCCGGACCCAACCGTCGCCGGCAAGAGCGCGACAGCGGGTGTGCTCGACATCGGCATCCTCGTCTTTCGAGAGGGGCTGGAATGTATTCTCGTACTTGCGGCTATCACCGCCAGCATGGTGGGCACCAGCGAGGCGTACCGCCGTCCGATAGCAGCGGGCGCCGCCATCGGCTTCGTCGCCACTCTAGTCACGTGGCGTATAGCCGTCGGAATAATCGACAACCTTACAGAGAGCTTCCCTGCCCTTCAGATCCAGGCAATCACGGGGCTCCTGGCGATCGTTGTGCTGCTCGTGGTGATGAACTGGTTCTTCCATAAGCTGTACTGGACGGGTTGGATCTCGCTGCATAACAAGCGGAAGCGGGAGTTGATGAAGGATGCCCAGCAGGAAACCAAGTCGAAGGCGGGGCTGTTGTGGGGGCTCGGGATGCTCGGATTCACCTCGCTGTATCGCGAGGGGTTCGAGGTAGTGCTGTTCCTCCAGAATTACCGGCTCAAGCTGGGTGGCACCCCGGTGCTGCATGGCGTTCTGCTCGGATTGCTCCTGTCGGCGGCTGTAGCGGTGCTGACCTTCGTCGCGCACCACCGGCTCCCCTATAAGAAAATGCTCGTTCTCACCGGCGGCCTACTAGGAGTCGTCCTCCTCGTAATGGTGGGCGAGCAGGCCCAGGAGATGCAGCTCGCACACTGGCTGACAACGACGCCAGTACCGTGGCTGTCCGGGAGAACCCCGCATTGGATGGGGCTGTGGTTCGCGATCTTCCCAACCGTCGAGACTATCAGCGCACAGGCAATCGCCGCCATGCTGGTACTGGGGTCCTATTCCTACGTCCGGCTGCGAGCACTGCGCCCGGCAAATTCGCCCGCCGCCTCCCCGATGTAATCCGATATGAGGGGAGTACACGACGTACTCCCGGCCATGCTCGTCATTTGTTTCGGAAGCTGGGGCATCCGATTTGCCAAGTCCTGGCGTACAGCGGAGGATGAGCGAATCCTAGAGCGAAGTACCTGCTGTCCCTTCTGCCATAAACGCATGTGGCGCGACTTGCCCCAAGGGCTCCCATCCCACTCCCCAACCGGTCATCGCTGCGCGTGGCTCCCCCATCACGGTGTGACGAAGAGAAACGCGAGAACGAACAGAGCGTACACCGCCAGCAGCAGCACGCCTTCGAACCAGGTAGTCTCTCCGTCCTGAGCAATCGCGTTGACGCTGAATGCGACACTGGCGATCGCAATCAGCTCGAGCGGGTTGGTGAATACCAGGTTCATCGGGCGACCCAGAAAGTACGATAGCAGCACCAGCACTGGCGCGACGAGCAACGCAACCTGCACTGAGGAACCCACCGTAACTCCCATCACGAGCGTCATCCGGTCCTTGCGCGCGAAGTAGATCGCGGCCGCGTACTCAGCGGCGTTCCCGATCACGGCGAGGACGATCACACCCATAAAAAAAGTTGAGAGGCCGAGCGCACCCGCGGCTGGTGTGAGTGCGCCAGAGACGATCTCCGACTCCCACGCCGTCAGCGCGGTACCGACGAGGAGTACGCCGAGTGACTTCCACATCGGCCACGCCGCGGCTGCGCCAGGATCGGGAGCCACAGCTGCTTTACGCGCTGCATCTGAGCGCCTCACGGCGTGACCGTTGGTCTCGGCCTGACTGGAACTACCATCCTCGTCGGTATGAGCGCTCCGGAACACGTCGCGGTGCGTGATCAGCGTGTAGACAAGGTTTGCGACATAGACGAGGATGAGCACGACCGATACGCCCAGGCTGAGCTTCTCATCCAGTCGCCCGGCACTGGCGGAGCGTACTATATCGCGCTCAGTGTAATTGAACAGCGCTGGCACCATCAGCGCGATCACCGACAGGATGAGCAAACTTGACAGCTGTCCTGCTTTCGCGCGGTTGAATTTCTGCCGCTCCCTTCCCCACGACCCGACAACGATCGCCAGCCCAAGCCCGAGTAGGCCGTTCCCGATAATCGAGCCCGTAATCTGGCCCTTTACCACGGCAGTATTCCCTTGGAGCAGCATGAACACGGCGAGGAGCAGCTCGGCCATGTTGCCGAACGTAACGTTCAGCAGACCGCCAATAGCCGGCCCGAGCACGTTCGCCATCTGCTCCGTCGCTCGCCGTATCCACTCCGCCAGCGGTACGATACCGAGGACCGCGGCTCCGAATACCACCAGCGGCGGCGCGTGCACGAGATACGCCAGCACGAGAGATGCTGGAACGACCAGCAACATCCAGTTGAAGATCACGTGGGCACCTCACGCAAAGATGAACGCGTCCGCTCGCGCGGGGTGACCGTCGCAATTCGCGCGTTTTACACCCTCCCGCAGGATCCGTGCGACCACTGGAGTCGGCATGTCGTTTGCATTAATAGCCTTCGCGATACCGCCGCCACACAGGCGATGGCGGAACGCGATACTTACCACGCGGGACGCCCTCGGGTGCCGGTGGTATTTCTCAGGAGACCCCATGGATAACACCAACAACAAGGATCTGACGGAAAGCGGCACCGAGAATTCGGCCAAGGGCAAGATGACCGATGCCAAGGGGAAGATTAAGGACGCAGTCGGCGGTCTTACAGGTGACACGTCGATGCAGGCCGAAGGCAAGATGGATCAGGCCAAGGGCAAGGCGCAGGACACGCTGGGTAAGGCCCAGCGCAATATGGACGACAAGTAACAGCGCCAACCCAGATGAAAAGAGGGCCGTCCCAGTTGGGACGGCCCTCTTTTGCGCGCGTACTGCGTTCCTACTCTGTTCGTGGGTGCCGCTACTCCTCGCCTCCCTGTGGCGATTCGGTTCCACTCGCCACAACGCGCACCGTGGCGCGCCTCTCGCGATCGTCCCGCTGCCCAAGGAATTCGCCCACGGATGCGAGTGACTCGATATGATCGCAGAAGATCTTAAATGTCGCCAGCAGCGGCACCGCGATGAACGCGCCGGCGATCCCCCAGATCCAAAACCAGAAGGCCAGTCCCACAAACAGCGCCACCGGGTTGAGCGAGAGCCTGTGACCGAGTAGCAGGGGGCTGACAAAGTTCCCCTGGATCAGGTTGATGAGCAGGAAGCTCGCGGGGACAAGCACCGCGTGCCCGATGGTATCGAATGTGGTGAGCGCCGCGACAGACAGGATCACAACCATCGCCAGCGCGCCGAGGTAGGGAATGAATTCGAACAGTACGACGAGCGCGCCCCAGAGCGGCGGATTCGGCATTCCCCACAGATACATCACCCCGGTGACCACGAGACCTTCGCCGACGTTCACCAGCGTCGCCGTCAGCAGGTAAGTAGATATCGAGGATTCCGTCTCGCGTGCGATCTGGACCGCTTTCCGCTTCTCCCCAAGGTTGGGTAGCACCTTGATAAGCTTTTGAAGGAACAGGTCGCCGGCGGCCAGTAGGAAATAGAGAAGGATCAGAACCTCGAGCACGCTCGCGATGGAGCGCTGCGTCGTACCGAAGGCACGCGACGCCAAGCTCGGCCCCTGGACCACGACTTCCGCGGGCTTCGTCGATCCAGGGTTACCCGCAGCCGCGCTAGCGCCATTCGCTACCTGCTCGGCCGCTTTGGAAGCTCGCTGGATCGGGCGGATGATCTTGCTGAGCCTGGCTTCAGCCGTCGCAAGAGTCTGCGGCGCGGTGGCCGCCCAGGTTTTTACCGATCCTGATAGCCCAAATGCACCGGAGCCAAGGAGGCCAAGGATGGCAAGGATGATGATGCCCGCGCCGAGTGGCGGCGGGATGCGGAACCGGGCCAGCGCACGCACCACTGGGCTGAACAGGAAGCTGAGTAGCAGCGCAAATACTATCGGCAGCAGGAACTCGCGCGCGAAGTAAAGCGTGTACAGAACAGCGAGCACCGTAAGGACCGTCAGATTCGCGGATCGACCTCCCAAGCTTTCTACCGCAGAAGCCGTCTTGGATATGTCCGGCTTTTCAGCGCCGGCATCAACAGCCTCCGACTGCGCCGAGACATCGATGTCTGGCGTCAGTACGGAGTCGTCGTCGTTCAGAATACTATGGGCCATGGATCAGGTCGCAGGAGGACATCTGCCGTCGTTGTTGAGATTCCCCCGAACCCTTCTATCGGGAGTTACCGCGGAGCGCTATCAACCGATCTCTGGTCTTTTCGATCGCAACCAGATGAAACGACCAGGCGTGGGAATCAACCGGGAGCCAAATTGCTCTCCACATCAGGTACTCGGCAAGGGCCAATCCGACAGTCGACGGGCGGCCCACGTTCGATCCTCCAGTAAGCACATATTCTGCCAGCGCCCGTTGATACCGCGCCCGCGGTGGTCGCCCTGGCCGCTCACGTCCGTCCCCTGCTTCAGCGGCTCGGTAGGGGAAGACGAGGAGGCCGTCGTTATCCTCGCCTTGCGCTGATCCAGCGCTCCACGGGGGAGCGGCCGTGTTCATGGGCGCGTTCCGTGGCTGAGGTTGCGAATGTTCGACGGCGAACATATATTGGATCTATACCGATCAACAGAGTCCCCCAATGGCTACGCCCCATACTCCACCCAGGAATCGTCCAGCAGAGGGTGACGTAGCGGCACTGGTCCGGCTCTTCACTCTGATCGCCGACCGCTGGAATCTGAGAGTTGAAGAGCGCCTCAATCTCCTCGGCGGGATTGCGCGGTCGACCCATTGGGAATGGACCAGTGAAAATCCTCCTCGTGCCCTTACTGTTGATCAGATGGAGCGCATCGCGCACGTCATTGGCATCGACGTGGCCACGCAGGCTTTCTACGGGGTGGGCAGCGCTAACGCCGCGTCCCACATCCGGCGACCGCGCACGGCGCCGAACGGGGAGGGAACGGCCCTTGAGGTGATGCTCACGGGTATGCCAGGCCTAGCCTCTGTGCGGCGACACATCGAGGCGCTGGGTGGCGGTAGCGTGATCGCCTCAACACTCGAGCCGAGCCACTCGCCCACGCCTTGGTGATGGTGGGTGCATTTGAGACTTCAGGGTCTCGCACGCCGTTGCCCCCACTCGCTACGACCCCGCTGGGCCGGAATGTCATTCCGGGCAGCGAGTTGGTGCGCGTCGTAGCCGTACCCCCGCCGCGCGAGCTCCTGACCGCACTGTATGGTCCCGACGCTGGAGCGGCGCTGACCGCACTGGCTGCGACAGACTCAGTCTTGCGGCGCGAATTAGGCGGCGTGCACCTCGTGCAGCCGAGTGACTGGGTGCACGGGCCAGGTGCAGGGTGGATTCTGGCCCCATTTGTCAGAACGCCGAGTCCGGATACCGCCACTCGCTTTTCAGACGGGAGCTACGGCGTATGGTACGGGGCAGACACACTCGTGACCTCGCAGGCAGAAGTGGGCCACCATCTCGGAGCGTATCTCGCGCGCACTGGAGCGATGCCCGACGTCTTACCCCGTACTGTACTCCGCGCCACGCCGGATGTCTTACATCCCTTGATTGATCTCCGGCCGCCGGCGTCCGTTCCGCCTGGCGTGCTCGCGCCCGATAGCTATAGGGCATCGCAGGCTTTCGGGTCGGTGTGCCGCAGCGCGCAACAATGGGGGATCGTATGGCCCAGTGTGCGTCACCCTGCCGGTACTTGCGTGGGTGTGCTTCGCCCTCCTGTCCTGGCCGGGTGCGAAGTCGCTGGGCAATGCCGCGCGCAATGGGACGGTCGGGCACTCACCTGGGGACCGTAGGGCGCCGCGACACGTTGGATACTGTTACCGCACTGGACGCAAGATTCTTGAACACCGTACCTCCTTTCATGACGAAGACCACGCGCTGGATCGAGGTAGCATCCTTGAGTGGATCGCCATCCATCGCGATGATGTCGGCCTGTAGCCCGGGTGAGATCGAGCCAATCTGGTCCTGCATACCCATCGACTGAGCTGAGACGTACGTGGCAGAAACGATGCCCGCCATGGGGTCCTCCCCACCGTGCTGTACACGCGCGATGTATTCTTCCCCGTTACGGCCGTGCGCGCCTGCAACAGCGTCCGTTCCGTAATCAATCTTCAAGCCCTTGATCTTGAGAGCTCGCTTGAACGTCGCCAACGTGATCGCTTCGCCCTTCTCCATGAAGGCAAAACCTTCAGCGTTGTAATTCCCGATGCCCATGAACTTGTCCTTGTTCAGAAGGTAGTTCTGGAGAACCAGTCCAATATTCGGATCGTAGAAAGTGCCCCGCTCTGCCATCAACTTGAATACATCGTCGGTGACATAAGCTCCGTGCTCCACGGAGGTGCAACCAGCGAGCGTTGCGGCCTTCGCCGCCGCCGCCGAATGCGCATGAATCATCGTACGCATGCCGATCCTGTTGGCTTCGCCGCATGCTGCCTGCAGTTGCGCATCGGTCATCGTCTGGGCGCCACCTTCGCGAATGCTCTGCGACGCAAAGATCTTGATGAAATCGGCGCCCTGCTGCTTCCGTTCGTCAACCAGCGCGCGAAGCTGATCCGGAGTGCCACTTTTTTCTGTGAGCGGTTGCAGTGAGGTGCGGATCCGTGGCCCTGGGATAATGCCTCGGTTGATGGCATCCCGCAGATACGCGTCATTCGGGGAACCGGGACTCTGGATGGTAGTGAAGCCGGCGTCCAGAGTGAGAATAGCATTATCCACCCCGTACAGAATCGCCTGCATTGGTGGCTCGCCGTTTCCCGCGAGCCGGCCATTGTCGAAGTGCCACAGGATGTGGGAGTGGGTATCGATCCAGCCCGGAGTGACGGTGAGTCCCGTGAGGTTGTAGACGATCGCTTCGGCCGGAATCTCGCCGCCAACCTGTGAGATTACCGAACCTCGGATGATGACGTTTACATCATGTAAGGTGTTCCCCTTCCCATCGTAAAGGGTCTGGGCGACAAGAGCAATCGGCCTGACTTCAGACTGAGCAACGAGAGCTGGGGCTGCACTCAGAATGTTGAAAAAAACAACGCAGAGAGTAGTCCACTTCTTTGGTATCATCAGGCATTCCTCATGTGTTCTTGCCTATGGTCATAACCCGTCGGTTGGTCGACCGAAGCGCCGTAGCGCACGAGAGCGATCAACACATCCTCAATGGGTACCACGGAGCAAGGCCGCTGCGCCGGCTGCCGTGCCGAGGTACCACCAACCCGCGAAAAACAACGCCGCCATGAACAGTGGCCACGCGCGCTGTACGCGCTTGTCGCGCATCGAGGCGGGCACTTCGCGGCCGGCATGGGCGCTCGCTTCCAACCACGGCTGCACGATCCAGCGTTGCGCATGGTGAAAGAGCACAGTTGCCTGCAGCAAGTTGATCCCGGCACTCACGAGCAGCACCCAGCGAATAACTGAGAGAGTATTCGTCGACATCGCGTCCTATCCTCTAGTGACTCTGACCAGCACCTGTAAGAGAACCGTCGATTCGCAGTTGCGTGATACCAATGGCACAACCGGAACACTGCTCGGCTCGACAAATTTGCTGCTTCCAGGTCGGCTCCCGCTAGTCTTTCCGTGACCGGCAGTGTGCAGTGTAGTCCTCTCGGCCGCAGCTTCGCTATCGCGTCAGAGTCGTATACGCCGAGTCATGGGCTCGGGCGTTTGATGGACGCCCCAGCAACCACCGCGTCAATATTCGTCCAGGCAGTGTCGTCGGCTGTTCCAAAGCGCCGGTCCGGACCGCCAGACATCAAGTCAACACGCGATTCGCCGCGTGCTCGATAACGAAACGCACGACCCCCGCTATCGTTCAGGAGCGCAGTAGTCTTCGAAGCCGCTGGCACAGAGGGCGTCTCCGCCCCGAGGGATGCGGACCCGACGGCGCAGGCCAGGTACAGCGCGGAAACGGAAATGACGTAGCGGGTCATGTGAGCCTCGGTGGGCGAAGGGGTGCGTTATCGTGTTGCATCGTTGCGCCACCGGCCGGGGGCTACCGACATCGCACTACTCACGTCGCACGGCGAGATAGCCGCTGAACTCGCGTGCTTGCACCATGCGTTGGGGGGCAGAGACCACCACAGCCGCACCATTGAGTGCAGTGCAGAAATAGGTATATGCGTCGCCAAAGTGAGAGCAAGTCGATGCGACTGTCGCGAACGTTAACTCTGCGGACGCGACCGTATCGGAACGAAACGACACTATGTACCTCCCTGGCGGAATGCGCCAACTTCGGGTTTCGCCACTGGAGAGCCGCAACGGAGAGACGCCGAAGAACTGATTCGGACGGAGTGCATCCGAGCTGCTAACACGCTTGTAGACCGAGATCGCGATGATAGCAACGCGACCTCCGACCCATACATTCACCCACGTGTGACCTGGCGCTTTAGGACGTACCATCAGCCCCGCGAGGGAAGCGACGTCGCTGTCTTCCACAGTCGCGCTCCCGGCAAGGAGTGTCTCAGGCGTGCCGTCGACGCCGATCGCCCCGAACGGAAGTTCCTGAGCCGAATCGCCGACTACGAGTGACAGATTCCCGGCATATTCGTGCACAAACCGCCGAATTGGTCGACAACGCACGAGCAGGACCCTTGATAGCCCCCCGAGCGATGCCCGCACGAGAGCGTCGCCTCGCTGCGCGCACGTCACTGCACCGCTCGGAGACACCGGCACAGCTGCGCCCCCCATCCGCTGGTACCGCACTCCCGTCACCTCCAGGACGTGCCCTGCCGCGTCTAACACCTGGACGGAAAGCTGAACCGCGCTACGGTCATTCACGATGATCGTGTTAGAATCGCCGGCGCCGAACCGCGCGGGCGGCCCGTTGCGAGTCTGTAGCGCGAGCAGGACGATGAACGAAGTGACGACAACACCCGCCAAGTACGCGGCGAGCCGCGCGGGCTCGTGCTGGCGTGCGTGCCGGAGCCAGCTCCTCACCACATGAGGCGCCGAGCGCAGAGCCTCGCGCCCGTACCACCAGCGAGCAGCCCCAACGCCGTCGCGCCCTGCGCGGAGCGCGTACTCCTCGGCGAGGTCGCCGAGCACGGCCTCAACGAAGTCTGGGTCGGCGCCGAGGGCCTGCAGGAGCCGTTCCCCCATTGAGTGGGAGTGCACGGGCTTAGAGACGGACGTGCGACGGCGCACAATTTTTATCATGTAAGCTCCGGGCAGATGATGGTCCCAACACCGCCCCAGACCGACGCCGTGTGCCGCTTGGCCTCACGGAGCGCGCGCCCCCCCGCTCCCGTGAGCGTGAAGTGGCGGCGCGACCGTCCGCCCCGCACAGGCAGCGGGTCGCTCGCATGCGAGGTGAGAAATCCCTTGGCCTCAAGCCGCTGCAGCGTCGTGTACACGGCCCCCACCGAGTAGTCGCGCCCAGTGCGCTCGGCTAGGTCGCGGCGGACCGCGAGCCCATAGGCGTCGTCCCCGAGTCTCGTGACGGCGAGCAGGGCGGCGAGTTCGAGCGTTCCGAGAGTGGAGACCGACATTACTCCTATTTTGTAGAACAAATAGATTTTGCGCAAGGGCACAGCCGTGAAAGGTCATCTGTCGCAAGTGTAGCCACTCCAGCCAACCGCGAAAACGTAGCTCAGCTCGCGGTGGTCGCGAACTGGATCGGAATTGAGATCCGCGCGACAGTGCCTTCGTCGGTACGACCGATCTCGAACGATTGCGCCGTTCCGTAGAGTTGACAGAGCCGATCGCGTACGTTCCGAAGACCCACGCCTTGAGAATCGTTCGCGGGAATGGTGAGACCGGTACCGTCATCCCACACGGAGAGGATCAGTCTGTCATCGGTGCACTCGGCACGGACTCCCATGCTTGCGACACCGTCCGAATTGGCGCGTCCGTGCCGGATCGCGTTTTCCAGCAGCGGTTGCAGCAGAAAGCTCGGAACGGTCGCATCCCTGAGCGGTACCGGAACGTCCACGTCGAACGCGAGCTTCCCACCAAAGCGCACCTGTTCAACGCTGACATAGCGGTTCAGCAGGTTCAGTTCGTCCTCCAGTGGCCCGCTGTCGGGCGCATCACCACGGAGAGCGTCCCGCATGAGCGTGCTCAACTCCAGCAGCATCGCGACCGATTCGGATGATCGTCCCGCTCGCGTCAGCATCGCGACCGTGTTCATCGCGTTGAAGAGAAAGTGCGGATTGAGCTGCATTCGCAGCATGCGAAGCTGCGCCTCCGCGAGACGAGCCTCCAGCTGCGAGGCGGCGAGATCCCGCTCACGGTACCGCGTGTAATAGGTGAGTGCGTAGATAACGCCTACGATAGCACCGTATATGAGCAACTTGGCCAGGATACCGTGTATGAGCGACTCGAGTACCATCTGCACGTACGACGGGGCCGGACCGCTGAGCCCCGTCCCGAGCGCATGGCGCGCAGCCGTTTCCAGCACGGTCTCCACGACGATCCACGTTAGCGCAATGGCACCATGCTGCGCGGCTCTTATCATACCGCGCGAGCGGTCCGGAAATCTGTGTAGGGCCCATACCAGCGCGGGTGTGAGGACGGCCGCGGCATACCAGAAAGGCATCTCCATGACCGCGGCATGTCGCCAGGGCATGGGACTCCTTTCATCAATCATCATCTCAAAGTGATTAGCGCTGGCGATGAGCCCAAGCACCGTCGCGACGCCCAGCGACCCGAGGGTGAGCACAACTGTGGAACGGGGTACTCTCATGAACGGCTTTATGAACGCATTCACGTGCGTTCCCCGAGAGCCTCGAACAGGATCGGTCTGTACGTCCTGCCGACACGAACGCGTACGCCGTCGCTCAGTGTCGCCACGTGTTCACCGTGTGAAAGCAGCTCCACGCTCGCTACGAAGTCGATGTTGACGACGACGGACCGGTGAGCTCTCACGAAGAGCGCCGGATCGAGGCGCTGCTCGAGCTCTCTCATGGTCATGCGCACGAGCAGCACACGGCCCTTTGAGTGCACACGCATATAGTCACCGTCTGCCTCGATCCACGACACGTCGGTCAGCTTCACGACCACAAGCCT